>DATMLR010000255.1:0-9494 GCA_035570015.1 Puia sp. | reverse complement strand
CAGCCGGATCATAGACCAGCTGAAGACACTCCGCATGGCCGGTTTCCCCGGAACAAACCTCTTCATAGGTGGGATTGGGAACAGTGCCTCCCGAATAGCCTGAAGTCACCTGCAGCACGCCTTTCACTTCCTGGAAGATGGCTTCCGTGCACCAGAAGCATCCGGTTCCAAAAGTGGCGGTCTCGGTTAACACGGGAACTGACTGGGACAAATTGCTCATTCAATTGTGGTTTTCGACTTGTGGTTTTCCGCTACTTCTAACGCTGAAAAGTCGAAAATAAGGTATAATGGTGGGAAAATATTGGGACCCCCTGGTACATACAATTTTGTAAAGTAAACTTATAAGTTTACCTTTGCATCATGGAACGCACAACATTGGTTACTGAACGGGATATTGAGATAGCGGCAACTTTGCGCACCGTTATTCATCGGCTGGTCAAGCTGTTACGTCGACAGACGCATGAAAAAGGGTCTCTTTCCCTAACAGAACGCTCCGTGATGGGGTCGCTTTACCAGCTTGGGGAGCAACCGCCTTCGACGCTGGCCCAGCTCGAAAAGGTGACCAGTCAATCTATGTCTCAGATTATCAGCCATTTAGATGAGGCCGGAATGATCTCCAAAACTCCTTCAGGAGAGGATAAGCGCAAAGTTCTTTTGTCCCTGTCGCCGGCGGGCCGGGCTTATGTGGAGGAAGCCAGGGATCGGAAACAGGAGTGGCTGGCGCACGCGCTTAACCAGAAAGTGAGTGCAGAGGAAAAGGAAGTACTCAAGGAAGCGTTGAAAATCTTGATCAAGATCATCGAAGAATAGCGGGGCGGGGACGCCCAAATGAACGAATTATGAATTTACCTTCTTTCACGGCTTTTCGGAGCCGTAACTATCGGCTCTACTTCTGTGGCCAGTCCGTGTCGCTGATCGGGACCTGGATGCAGCGAACGGCGGTTAGCTGGGTAGTGTATACCTTAACGCGATCGCCATTTATGCTGGGGTTATCGTTGTTCTGTACACAATTTCCCTCTTTTGTATTCTCCACGTTGGGCGGCGTGGTATCGGACCGGTATAACCGATACAAGGTACTTCTGTTCACACAGGTAGCTTCACTGGTGCAGTCGCTTTTGCTGGCTGGGCTGGTGCTATGGACCCGGTATGCCGTGTGGGAGATCTTGGCGGTGAGTGTGGTCCTTGGCGCGATCAACGCGTTCGATGTGCCGGCGCGGCAGTCGCTGGTGTATGAGATGGTGGATGATAAGAAGGATCTGCCCAATGCGCTGGCGTTGAATTCGATCATGGTCAATATCGCCAGGCTTGTGGGTCCGGCGATCTCGGGGATCGTGCTTCAGAAGTTCGGGGCAGGGGTCTGCTTTGTATTGAACGGCGTGAGTTTCCTCGCGGTCATCACGTCGCTGCTGTTGATGCGGCTGGCGCCTTATGTCCGGTTGGAGCGGCGGCTTGACGCGGCTGGCGAGCTTCGCGAAGGCTGGCAATACCTGGTGCGGACCCCGACGATTGCCCGGGTGATCCTGCTGCTGGCGGTGATGAGCCTTTTTGTTATTCCTTTCTCCACGCTGCTGCCGGTCTATGCCAAGGTGATCTTCCATGGGGATGCGGCGACTTTTGGGCTGGAGAATAGTTTTATTGGCCTCGGGGCGATCTGCGGCGCCTTATACCTCACGTCGGCGAACGCGGGGACCGAGATGGCTCGCAAGAAGATCCTGCTGACAACGACGTTGATCTTTGGGATTGGACTCATCCTGTTCTCGCATACGACCTGGTTCCCGCTGGCGATGGTTTTTGCGGTGATTTCGGGATTCGGGATGATGGCGCAGACCACGATGACCAATACGATCATCCAGACGGCTGTCGCGCCTGAGATGCGCGGGCGGGTCATCAGCTATTTTGCGATGGCTTACTTCGGGATGATGCCGGTCGGCAGTCTGCTGATCGGCGGGGTGTCGCAGTACGCGGGGGCTCAAAACACGGTATTAGGCTCAGGCATCGTCGCCCTGATCGTGCTTTCGATTTTCTGGCGGTTCTTAACACAATCTTCCACTATAACAAGCAATCAAACATGGAAACAAACAGCCAAAATTTAGCCACGGCTTTGCTCATTATGGACATTCAGGCGGGTACCGTCGGCAGGGTATCGGACAGTGCATCTCTCCTTCGCACGCTGGGGCAGGCGATCACGGCTGCACGGTCGGCGCAGATCCCTGTCATTTATGTAGTCGTAGGTTTTCGGAAAGGGATTCCCGAGATCGGTCCGGTTACTACGAACAAATCATTCGGCGCGCTGAAGAACGCGGGCTTCCCCGGCATCGAGGAACCGATCCAGGTTGATCCCGCCGTCGCTCCGCAGCCCGGCGAAATGGTCGTGACGAAGCGCCGGGTCAGCGCATTTGCCGGCAGCGACCTGGAAGTCATTCTTCGAGGACATAAGATCGAGCACTTAGTGCTTGCAGGTATCGCGACCAGCGGCGTCGTCCTGTCGACGGTGCGCGAAGCGTCCGATAGAGACTACCAGTTAACCGTACTGTCCGACGGCTGCGCCGACATGGACCCGGAAGTGCATCGCGTGCTGCTGGAAAAGATCTTTCCCCGCCAGGCGGACGTACTCACGGTGACGCAGTGGACTGAGGGGCTTGCAAAGTAGCTTTTTTTGAATTAGCTTTGATCCCGGCCGAAAACCGGTCGGGATCCTTTTCTTTATGAGACTTTTACTAACCTTCCTTATCGTTACCCTTTGTTTGTCGTGCAACCGAACAATGAACCATCCTCATCCCCTCCCGCTGAATGGTATCCCCATCAACCTCACCTACCCGGAAAGCAACCCCGCATACGGGAAACAGATAGAACTGATCATCAACGAACCGGGCGGTGGTATTCTGCTGGACAGCATGCTTCCGGTCAATACTCCCCTCATAACGACCCTGCAGACCACGCAAAAACTTGTCGACGTCACGACGGTCGTCAACGACAGTTCAGCGGGAGTGATTTACGTCACGACGTGGAAGGCGGTTGATCCATCCGGCTGGACGACCGCATATCCGAACGGGTACAATATCAGAGACTACAATACTTCCGCTACTGCGGCCCAGCTATATTACACCAACCTGCCGGCTCCCTGGACTGCCAACGTCAATTTTGCCGACGGGGTGAATAGTGGCTGGTCGAGCGTTTCGCCTTACAGTGGATCCGGCTCTTCCCCCTACGGAAATCTCGCCGTGAATTACAGCATGCATGCCGGCAATTATGCTTTCTTCCTATTTCCCATTCAGAAGCTTTATAATTTTCACATTCCTGCCGGCGGCGCGGACACCGTGGACCTCACGGATATGGATACGGCAATAAAGGTGAATTATTACCGGCCCGGATATATCTTCACCGCCTGTAATCTTGTCGGGGATATGGATACCACGAATATCGAGAGGGCCCTTTTACTTTATGCGCCTACTTTTGGACCGGGGTTCGATACGACCGCGGTGCAGAATTTCTGCTACCCCCCCAGCGTGGTCGAGAAATATGAGCTAAGAATATATGCGCATACCCCGGATAAACAAAACTATATTTCCTACTACAGTTATGGTACCCAGGTTCCCCCGACGATGCCTTTCCCGGATTCAACGGGTTACACACTTAATTCAACTCTTCCCGATGATTTTTCTTTTACCCTTCTGAGCGTCAGCCCTTCTTATATCGGCACGCAATGGTTAACTGCATCATCAAAAGTGAATTGGACAGTCTTTTCATCCCCTGATTCGACCCGACTGCAACCGTTGAGCATGCTGAGTTCACTGAACAGCAGGATGCTGCAGGGGCAGAACCTCAATACATTAAGCTTTTATACTTTCGGGTATGGAACGGCCGATCAACTGAATTACCAGGATTATTTCTCCTACGTATGCAATCTGCAGCGGGCTTCGACATCCAGACCAGCGTCAGAGGTAGACTTCGAGTGGCTCAAAACACCCTATCCGGACTGAGGATTTGTCGGGCGCCGTATTAGTCTTACCTTTGAAGGCCTGAAATGAAAATCTTTCCCGAATCGGCCCTGGTGCAATTGGAGTTCGACAAGATCGAAGCGTTGCTGGCTGAGCAGTGCAATACGGAGTATGCGCACAGTAAGGCATTGGACCTTCGCGTCCATACCCATCGGGAGTATATCGGGCTGGAGCTGCAACAGACCCACGAGTTCAAAGGGCTGCTCCAGAACGGGCAATATTTTCCAAACGACTATACGCTGAATATTTCAAAGGAGCTAAAGCTCCTGGGTATTCCGGGGGCGGTGCTTTCAGGGGAACAGTTCCTGCAGATCCGCCGGCTGGCGGAGAGCATGCAGAGCATCTTCCGCTGGTTCGACGCTGAGCGTCGGGGCGCATATCCGGCGCTGGTCCGGGTGATCGAGCCTACGCATTATGAGAAAGCGATCATCGCGGCGATCGACGAGGTGCTGGATGAATCGGGGACGGTCCGGGACAGTGCGTCGGAGGAGCTGGGGAAGATCCGGCTGTCGTTGTTCCGGCGGCGGAACGAGCTGAGGCGACTTTTTGACCGTGTTTTGGGCCGGCTTGCAAAGGCCGGATACATAGCCGATATCGAAGAGTCATTCCTCAATGGACGTCGTGTCGTGGCGATCTTTGCCGAGCATAAGCGTCAAGTCAAAGGTATCCTGCATGGAGAAAGCGATACCCGCCGGACTTCTTTCATTGAACCGGAGGAGACGATCGAATTGAACAATGAAGTTTTTTCCCTCGAGCATGCGGAAAGCAAGGAAGTGCAGCGCATCCTGCGGGACCTGACCGCCAGACTAGCGGAGTATGCGCCGCTGCTCCAGGTCTGGCACGATATCATCGGCGAGTATGATTTTATCCGCGCCAAGGCAAAGCTGGCCGTAGATATGAACGGCAATCTTCCTCAGCTGTTGGACAAATCGCATGTCCTTCTCCGGCAGGCTTATCATCCGTTGTTGTATCTCTACAACCGGAAGAATCAGAAGACGACGGTGCCGACGGATATCTCGCTGGACGAGAAGAACCGGATGCTGGTGATATCCGGTCCCAATGCCGGTGGTAAGACGGTTACGATGAAGACCGTAGGCCTTTTGCAACTGATGATCCAGAGCGGACTGTTGATCCCGGTCCATCCCGACTCCGAGCTGGGCATCTTCAAGCAGCTCATGATCCATATCGGGGATACGCAAAGTCTCGAGTTCGAGCTAAGCACCTACAGCGCGCACCTGAAGAACATGAAATATTTCATGGAAAATTCGAATGGCCGCACGCTCTTCTTCATCGATGAGCTGGGCAGCGGCAGTGATCCCAACCTTGGCGGAGCCTTTGCAGAGGTCATCCTGGAAGAGTTGGTGCGGAAGCATGCGTTTGGGATCGTCACGACGCACTATCTCAACCTGAAGGTTATGGCCGGTAAAACGAGGGGAATCATCAATGGCGCAATGGCCTTCGACGAGACCAACCTGCAGCCGCTATATAAACTCATTATCGGCAAACCGGGCAGCTCGTATACTTTCGCCATCGCCGAGCGGATCGGTCTTGAGCCGAGGCTGATCCAGCGGGCGCGGACGCTGGTGGATGAGGACCATTTCCGGCTGGATAAGCTGCTGAATGCGACAGAACAGGACCTTCGGCAGCTGGAGCAGCGGGAGAAGGAGCTGAATAAGTTAATGAAGGAGAACGAGAAGCTAAAGAAAGAGATGGAAGGGCTGATCCATCGCGAGCGGCACGAGCAGCAGCTGGAACTACTCAAGCATCAGAACAAGATATCAGAGGACCGGATCGCCTATCTCAGGGAGATGGAGCGGAAACTGCGGCAGATTGTGCTGGACTGGCGGAAGGCGGAGGATAAAAACGAAGTCATCAAGCAGATGCAGGCACTGTTGTTCAAGCAGAAGGAAAAGCAGGTCAACGAAAAGGTCCGGAGGAAATTCGACGCGAAATATACCGAGGTGGGCGGCAGCGCGCAGGTCGGAAATAAGGTGATGATGAAAAAAAATCACCAGGTCGGGACAGTTCGGGAGATCCGGGGGAAGAAGGCGATCGTGCAGGTGGGGCTGGTGCCCATTACGGTGGAACTGGCCGATCTGACGGTGGTGCAGGACCGGCCGCTCGGCAATTAACTATTATGCTAAATTTCACCCCATCCTTTGCCGCTATTTGCCTTGCGCTATTTGTTTTCGCCTGCAGCAAGCAAAATTTATCCAAGTCAATCACAACGGCGCCCCCGCCTCCGCCTGTCTTGTCGATCACCCAGTTCAGTCCGCAGGAAACGGAGGTAGATTCGCTCGTCACTATTACGGGTGCCAATTTCAGCGATACGGCCAGTAACGATATTGTGACCTTTAATGACACGGTTGCTGTTGTAAAATCGGCGACTTCGACACAATTGGTCGTCGTCGTTCCGGCGGGCGCAAGCACGGGAAAGATCGGAGTGAAAGTCGATGGGCAATCCGCTACGAGCGCACAGAATTTTATCGTTGGCGACCATTGGACGCTGATGCAGGCTTATCCGGGATCGACGACGGATCTGACGGATTATTATTTTAACGCAGGAAGCAATTTTATTGTTGGATTGGGAAATAATAGTAGCGGGGGATTGCAATTTACCTCATGGCAATTCGACCCTTTGACCAGCGTCTGGACCCAAAAGACCCCTCTCCCAACCATGAACGGCGGAGTCGTCGCAAGCTTTTCTATTTCAGGCGAAGGCTACACGCTTGACGGAAATTCCAGTTTTTGGGAATATGACACGGCATCCAGCAACTGGACCCAATTGGATAGCTTTCCAACGGGATGGGCCCTGGCAGGCGGGATGACGGCATTCAGCATAAATGGCAAGGGATATCTACTCGTCTACGGTTCAAATTCGGTCTGGCAATACGACCCTGTCACGAATGCCTGGAATCAACTGGGCAATTTCCCGTGGACGCTTACATCCAATGCTGCTTGTTTTGTCATTGGAAATTATGCTTATGTGGGGACGGGTACTTTGAATATTAACACCAGCTCTGCCACTGACTCATTTTATCAATATGACCCTTCAACCAATACGTGGACTCAAAAAGGGAACTTCCCGGGTGGAGCCAGGGCTAGTGCAACAGGCTTTACTATCGGTAGTTTTGGGTACTTGGGTACAGGTTTGGACATCAATGGGCATTTCCTTAGTGATTTTTGGCAATACAATCCCACTTCCGACAGCTGGACAAGAAAGAGTGATTTTGGCGGTGGCGGCCGCGAAGCGGCCGCGGCCTATTCAGGCGCCAGCCAGGGTTATATGGGCTTTGGCCAGGGTGCGGATCAGATCACACCCTACGAGCTCACCAATGTTTTCTTCGATCTCTGGCAATATCAGCCGTAAGATCAATTCGCTGTCCCCTTGATCGTGACGGTCCCTTTCCCGTATTGAAAGCTGTTTTGATCTTCCATGGTCAGGTTGTTCCCGTCCACATGATAGATCATTGTTTCCGTATGCGGGCTTTCGATATAGCGCAGCACAAGCTTTAGGGTGTGATCGTCGACCCACTGATAGGCTCCGGCAGTCGCGAATGCGGGAAGGCCGACATCGTGGTGGACGGCGCCGGTCAGCAGATTAGGGCCGGGGCGGGTAGTGATCCCGGTGACCCAGCGGCCGTCGCCGAAGCTGAGATGGTAAGTTGCGGTGTCGCCTTTGATGGTCAGCCGGATCTCCTTGCCGGACGATATAAACGAGATAGCCTGAATCTTTTTGGCATTTGGCTCCAGGTTGAAGGTTTTTCCATTGATCGGGTCGGAGCCCGCCCCGGACGTCCTGCCCGGGGGCGCGAGGGCAAGTGCGGACAGCTGCTTTTTCAACTGCGCATCAGCGTTGGGGTTTGGCGGCAACGTGCCCGGGTGCATGGCTGGCAGCAGGTATTGCCAGACGAGGTTGATCTCCTCCTGCATATCGGGGGTTTCAGCCTGGATAGCGATGACCGCATCTTCATCGGGCAACATGATAATATACTGGCCGAAGGCGCCGTCGGCGCGGACGCCGTTGTGACGGCAGCGCCACATCTGGTAACAATAACCCTGGAGCCAGTCGCTGGAGTCTTTTTTAGATTGCGGAGCGTCCGGATCCTGCATAATCTTCATCGTGGTGGCTTCCTTGACCCAGGATTGCGGGAGGATCTGTTTGCCTTTCCAATTACCGCCCTGTAAATAGAGCTGGCCGAATTTGGCCATGTCTTCGGTCTTTAGCCGAAGGCCCCAGCCGCCGGTATTTACATCCTGAGGACTGGTCTCCCAGTCTTCCCCAGTAATGCCCAGTGGTTCGAATAGTCTTGGTTTTAAATAGTCCAGTACGGTCTGGTCGGTCACTTTTTGAACGACGGCGGCCAGCATATAGGTCCCGGTGGAGTTATAGAGGAATTTAGTTCCGGGCTCATGGACGATTGGGATGCGCAGGAATCTCCGGGCCCAGTTCGTATCGATGACGACCGTAGGGGTCGGGTCGGGCTCCTGGCCGTCGGACATCATCAGCGCGTCTTTGACCGTCAGCTCGGCGAGGAACGGGGGCACCGGGTCAGGCAAAACGTCGGGGAAAAAGCTAACGATCTTATCCGTGAGGTGCAGGCGACCTTCTGTTAGCGCAAACCCGACTGCAGCGGCCGTGAAGCTTTTACTGGTGGAGTAGAGAGTATGTTTCAGGTCCGGTGCATAAGGGCTCCACCAGCCTTCAGCGACAACCTTGCCGTGGCGGAGGAACATGAAGCTATGGAATTCCGTTCGGCTATGCGCGGCAGCATCGATGAAGCGGCTGATATCTGCGGCGGAGACACCTTCTTTTTCAGGAAGGCTTCTGGGGAGTGGGTCCTGGGCGACGGCGGCATAGCTCGCAAGCAGCAAAAGCAGGGACAAACGAGGGAAACGAAACGTTGGTGGAATCATAATGGAGGATTGATCGTTGCACTGAAGTTAAAACAAATTTATTATGTATGTTTGGCGCAAATCCATCACATGCGTTTGTTTTTGTTTCTCCTTTTTATTGGATGTGTGGGCAGTCTATCCGCACAGGTCACTGATACTGCTCAAAAAATCATCCCCGGCCGCGTTAACAGCCCGGAACATGAGAAAGAGCCATATGTCATTTTCATTTCGGCCGACGGGTTCCGGTATGATCTGGCGGATAAATATCATGCAACGCATCTTCAGGCGCTCCGTGCCCGCGGCGTCGCCGCAGCTTCCATGACACCTGCCTTTCCGTCGGTCACTTTCCCGAATCACTATAGTCTGGCTACAGGCTTGTATCCGGCGCATCATGGGCTGGTGGATAACACGTTCTATGATCCGGAGAAAGGGAAAGGCTACCGGATCAATGACCGGGCCGCGGTAACAGACAGTTCCTGGTATGGCGGGACGCCGATCTGGGTGCTGGCGGAGCAGCAGAGAATGCTTTCTGCCAGCTTTTTTTGGGTAGGTTCGGAAGCGGCTGTCGACGGGGTCCGCCCGACGTATTATTATTTATTC
>DATMLR010000254.1:0-5805 GCA_035570015.1 Puia sp. | reverse complement strand
GCGTCTATTTGGAACAGTTAAAAGCCTTTGGCGAACCCGACCGGGATCCCGTCGAACGAACCGTCAGCGTCGCCTATTTCGCGCTGATCGACATCAACCAATACGCCCGCCAGCTCACCACCGAATATCATGCCGAATGGTTCTATCTCGGAAAGATGCCCGAACTCATTTTCGATCATCTCCGCATGGTCGATGACGCAAAACGTCAGCTCCGCTATAAGGCCGCCCTGCACCCCATCCTCTTCGAACTGCTGCCCCCGCGCTTCACCATCCCACAACTCCAGATCCTTTACGAAAGCATCTACGACACCAACTTCGATAACCGCAACTTCAGCCGCAAAGTCCTCTCCACCGAATTGCTGGTCAAACAAAAAGAGAAGGATAAGACCGGCTCCAAAAAAGGCGCCTTCTTCTACCGCCTCGACAAAAGAAAATACAAGGCCAACTTTCACGCCTTCCTGAACTTCATCCCCAACCCGGATAAATTATTAACTTGACATCCGACCCATTAACTTGACATCCGTCAACTAAAATCTACGCAATCGTTCCCGGAACTCACCGCCAAGCTGTTAATTCATTCCTAAAGCCGGTAAATCCCGATACTACGCCGGTAATTAGTGTAGCACACGGCTTGCAGTATTCCGGGAGAATCGTAATTTTGAGGCATCTAACTGCGCTGCCAAATTTTTCACCTTATTTACGTTTTTAGTTTTGAATGGTCACAAAGTCGTGACGCGAGGGCAATTTTTATTGCCCTCTTATTTTTCCTCATATGATCACCATTTCAATTCTGTAGCGAATCTTCAGATTTATAAGTTAAATTTTTCATATGAACTAAATAGAAATTAAATATTACCAAATGGTTAATTGACCATTATGATAAGATTACCATTGCGCAGATAACACCATACGTTTTTCTCACCGGCTACTTTTGCCCAAAATTATTTTCACATGCTTTTGAGAAAAACGTCTATCCTTACGTTGATTGGATGCTGTCTCACCTTCCTCAGTTTCGCCGGAACGATCAGAGGAAAGATTCGCGACTCCAAAACAGGCGAACCCATGACCGGCGCGACAGTCGTCCTCGAACACACCCACTATACGACAACCGTAGAGTTGGACGGAAGTTTCACCTTTCGGCATATCCCCATTGGTAAATACCAGGTTGTCGTCAGCTCCGTTGGGTACACCAACTCTGAAGAGATCGGTGTAGAGGTCGCCAATGACAATGACGTCAAAGAGGTGAGCGTCGCAATGGTCCCTTCCACCCGGCTTCTGGAAGAAGCCTTCGTTACCACGGGCGACGGCAAATCCGACGGGGGCGCCCGCAGATTGGAGCAACGCGCAAATATGGTACAGAACGTCATGTCCGCACGTGCCATCGAGCTCTCGCCGGATATTACCGTAGCGAATGCCGTCCAGCGTGTCAGCGGCGTTACCATCGCCCGCGACAATTCCGGCGATGGCCGCTATGCCATCATCCGCGGCATGGACCAGCGCTACAACAACGTCCTGGTCAATGGTATCAAGATCCCCAGCCCGGACAATATCTATCGCTTCGTCCCGATGAATCTCTTCCCCTCCGAGATGCTGGAACGTCTGGAAGTGATCAAAGCACTCACCCCCAATATGGAAGGTGATGCCATCGGCGGCACCATGAACCTCGTGATGAAAAGCGCCCCCGAACATTTCCTTCTCACCGCCAATGTCTCTGGCGGCTATTCCACCATCTTCTCGGAGCGTCCCTTCACGGCCTTCCTCCACACAGGCATCAACAAATTATCACCCGCGGAGATCCAGGGCAACAACTATCAAGCCCTGCCCACCGATTTCACCACCAGCAACCTCCAATTCTACAATCGGTCAAATCCCATCAACAGTACCTATGGCGTCACGGTCGGTAACCGGTTCGGCGGCGGCAAACTGGGGATCATCCTATCGGCAAGCTATCAGAACCTGTTCAAAGGCACCATCTCGGACCGCCTTGTACCCGACGCACAGCCCCTGCCCACTCCGGTGCCGAATAGCTTAAACCCCTCCGATTCCTATGTCCGGCAATTCAACAGCCAGACACAGCGTTTCGGGCTGCAGAATAAGATCGACTATATCTTCAACAGCAGGAACAAGATCTCGCTCTTCAATATGTACGTCCACCAGGATCAGTACGAGACCCGGTTTACTCCAGATAGCAGTACCGCCGGTCTGAACTCTACCGCCACGGAGACCACAATGAGCCCCCAATACCGCTCAACCTGGCAGATCCAGGATATCTACAACGGTACCCTCCAGGGCGATCACCAGGTCAGCAATCGTGTCGGCGTAAATTGGAGCGCTGTTTATTCCGATGCCACCCAGCACCTTCCCGACCAGGCCACCTATACCTGGAACGAGTTTGTCTATCGCGACGGCAAAGGGAACATCGATAGCATGTTTAATTATATTCCCAACGGTACCTCGAATGTCGTCACCCATCGCTGGCAGCACAACAAAGACCAGGACCTCGCCGGCTATGCCAACCTGACCTATAGGCCCACGATCTTCCAACGTGACGTCGAATTCATGACCGGCGGCATGTACCGTTACAAGACCCGTAACAACTATGAGAATGACTACGCCCTGCAGGCCAACGTCTCCAGCCCTACCACTCCCTTTACCAATATTCAGTCCGTACAGTTGTACTTCCAGACACCCGGCCAGGGCCAGGGTGAAAATACCGCGGTGAACCTTGGTAATTATACCGCACACGAAAAGGTGGGGGCCGGGTTTATTCAGGCAAAATTCATGACGTTCAGGGCCCTCCAGGTATTAGGTGGGGTCCGCGTAGAGAATACGCAAATGGACTACACATCCAACATGCCTTTGACCGCCAACGAGCGCAGCGCTACGGTCCAATATACCGATGTCCTGCCCAGCGTACATTTGAAATACAACTTAACGAACAACCAGGCCATCCGGCTGTCCTATTTCAAATCCGTAAGCCGCCCCAGCTTCCACGACCTTGTTCCCTACATTGACAACTCGACCAACGATTTTGATTTCCAGGGTAATCCCTACGTGAAACATACGCGTGCGGACAATCTCGATCTGCGATATGAACTCTTCCCCGGTCTGGCGGACCAGATCCTCGTTGGCGTCTTCTACAAAAAGATCGAAGATCCCATCGAATACTACGTCTCTAACATCTACGGGCCCAGCTCGCTTTATATCCTGCCGCAGAATTCCAACGCGGTTACCAACTACGGTGCTGAAGCCGTCTTTACGAAGTTCTTCGGGAAATTCGGCATCAATGCCAATTACACCTATACCCATTCCAGCGTGACAACACCCAAGCGTGTCGTCGCCGTGACGGATACGGCAGGGATCCAGACTTACAACCAAAATCAGACCCGGCCCCTGCAAGGTCAGGCAGACCATATCGGCAACCTCTCCCTGCTGTACAAAGATCCGAAGATCGGTCTCGACGTGCAGCTGGCCTTCTCCTACACCGGTACCCGGATCGTCCAGGTATCACCTTACTACGGCCTCGACATCTGGGCAAAACCTTTCGAAACATTGGACCTGTCCCTGGAAAAAAGGATCACCCGTCATTTCGTTTTCTTCGCCAAGATCAACAACCTGACCGATGCGCCGAACAAGGAATACATCAAATTCCCTTACACCACTGTCAACGCCGGTCTGCCCTCGGGCTATACGGTTCCCTTCCAGGATGCAGGCAGCAATTATACGGTGGCGCAGAAGGACTACTACCGGCTTAGCTTCCTCGGTGGCTTCCGGTATAAATTTTAAACCCATTAACACAATCGCTTTATGAAATATATTCACCTTTCTCTCACCTTGTTCATGTTGGGCGTCGCTTTCTCCGGCTGTAACAAATGGGCCGTGGATAAACAGAATGTCTATGAGTATACCGCGCCGCCGCCGCCCGGCGGTACCATTCCCGCCAACACCCCGCTCTGCGGGTCGATCAAAGGCGTTATGACCACCGGGAATACCTATAACCTCGGCTGTACGATCAACGTCCCGGCGGGCGATACCCTGATCCTCGAGGCTGGCGTCACCATCGCTGCCAATCCCAATTCCGGCATCATCGTCCACGGCTCGCTGATCAGTCTGGGGACACAGGCGCAACCCAATATCTTTACCGTCCCCGGCGTCACCAAGAACAACACGCCCAACCTGCCGATCACCGAAGACTCCGCCCACATCGGCCTCTGGAAGGGCATCATGTGCGATACCTCCTGCAAGATGCTCATCCTGAAATGGACGCACATCGATTTCGCAGGCGCGGCTTACGGCAATGTCGATGGCCCGGCCGTAGAAGAATCCGCCGGCACTTCCTTTAATATTCTCTTCCAGAACCCCAACGGCTACTTTATCATGGAGGATTCCTGGGTCTATGGCGGCACAGACGACTGTATCCGCTGCTCGAACGGGAAGATTCACGTCTTCCGCAATACCTTCGAGAAATGCGGCGGCAGCGGAGGCGACTGCGTGAACAGCAAGGGAGGTACGGTAGGGACTGTCGCCTATAATTTCTTCATCGGCACGGCTTACAACGGCCAAAAGGCATCCAACAAGGGTCAGCCCGTAGGCGCTCCCCAGACCAACATCGTGATGTACAACAGTACCTTCGTCAACGGTGGCACCCAGATCACGGCAGGTACCCGCGCCGGCGGCATCGACTACGAACAGGGTGCGGAAGGAGCTTTCTTCAACAACGTCTTTATCAATTGCACTGTCGGTTACCGCGTCGTCAACAACCCCGTGGCCGACACCGCGCACCTCACCTATGGGAACAACTATCAGTGGGCCGACTCCCTGGTGATCGCCGACGAGTTCTTCACCTGGGGTGGTGTCTGCACCAAACCCATGCCCACCGATATCCCCAATCCTTCACTCTATCTGCCTCCAACTTTCTACTATCCCAATCCTCAGCAGAATTCCTACGATGGGACGCCGGTGGTTCAATATGAAAACCCTAAATTCCTGAACTATCCGCTTCCGGTTGTGGGCGAGCCGCTCCTCGCCTATACGGCCGTCGGGAACTTCAACTTCCGGTTAACACCCGGCTCCCCCCTCATCGGGAAAGGGAATACCAGCATCACTCCCATAAGCAATGTGCCGATCGACCCGATCTACGGCGCTACCGAAGTCACTCCTCCCGGCGCGGACCTCGGCTGCTATCAGCTCAACGGAACCGGCAACCAACACTGAAAAACCTCTACATAAAAAAACACCCCTGAAAGGGGGTGTTTTTTATTTTATACACGATCGGACAACTTACGTTCCCAACTTGCGGAAAAAGATGTCACCGCTGATCGTCTCCAGGTCTACCGCCTTGCCCCCTGTACCATTCACTTGCGCATCGACCGTCCGGCCTCCCACCTGTCTGTGCAAACCATTGGTTCCACCCAGATCGAAATTCGAGTACATGGTGCCTGAGATCGTTTGCATTCGGAGGGCCGCCGGTTTCTGGGGCGCCATCGTCAGGTCGATATAACCGCTGATGCTCTTCGCCCTGATCCCCGCTGTATTCCCCGAGATGATGATATTACCGTTGATCGTCTCGACTGAAAAATCCGTATTCTCGGGTATATAGACCTCATGAACGATATTGGTCTCGCAGCCACAATTGCAGCTGCAGCAGTTGTCGTTATCGTCGTCCGATCGATTGTTGGACGTCTCGCCGGATCGGTGAGCACTATCGGCCGTCCGCCGGCGCCGGTGATAGTTATTACAATTCGTATGCAGCTTGCCCGTTATATTGACCGAAGTAGCGGCCTCGTCGAACGTCTCCTTGTAATC
>DATMLR010000253.1:0-3858 GCA_035570015.1 Puia sp. | reverse complement strand
CCAGCCACCGCTTGACCGTAGCCCGGTCTCCCGCCTGCTCCTTCTCCACCTCACCCGGCCGCTGACTTCCGCCCAACCTTTCCTTCTCCCCCGCCTCATACCGACCCATCAACACCGCCAGCGAATCCTTATATTTTGAATGCTCCAACATCGCCACCTGCGATTGATTAAAGAACACCGGCCTCGGATGATATTGGTAAAAAGCGAACACCATCACCCCCAACAAGAGGATCAGGAACTGCATCGGCACCTTCACCAGCCCGTTCAGCAACAACCCCAACCGGCTCTCGCTCGTCGATCGCGCTGTCAAATACCGCCCCACCTGCGATTGATCCGCTCCAAAATAGGACAACTGAAGAAAAAACCCGCCGATGATCCCGCTGAGCAGATTATATCGGTCATTCCAATCAAAGCCTCGGCCCGGTCGGAACCCGGTCGTAATGATATTCAGCTTTCCCGCCTTCCCGCCGATATGCAACACCTCCCGCATCCCGACACCCGACGGTAACCCGTGGATCACCATAAAGCCCGCAACTGCCATTCCGCCGAAAATGATGATCATCTGCGCCTGTTGGGTATACGCTATCGCTTTGGCGCCGCCGGTCACCGTATAGATAATTAGCAAGCCGCCCATGAAAATATTCGTCCAGAAGATATTCCAGCCCAGCAGCGAAGACAGGATGATCGAAGGCGCCGCAATACTGATCCCGGTGGATAACCCCCGTTGCACCAAAAAGAGAAAGGAAGTGAGCGTCCTCGTCTTCAGATCAAACCGCTGCTCCAGATATTCATATGCAGTATAGAGCTTCAGGCGGCGAAAGACCGGCACAAAGCTGATACAAACCACGATCATTGCCAGCGGCAAGCCGAAATAATACTGAACGAACCGCATGCCATCCGTATAGGCCTGGCCGGGGGCGGAAAGGAAAGTAACGGCGCTCGCCTGCGTACCCATGATCCCCAGCAATAACATATACCAGGGTACCGTTCGGTTCGAAAGAAAATACCCATCCAGATCCCTGCTGGTCCGGCCTTTATACAATCCATAGGTGATCATCCCCAATAATGTCGCTACCAGGACGATCCAATCCGGCCGGCTCATGAAAAATGTTTGGTCAGGAAATAGAAGAATCCGATACATACCAGCAGGAATCCGGCCACCAGCATATACCAGTAGCTCCACTTCTTAAAGAGCGGCACCTTTTCATCGGGGACCTGTTCACGCTCCATATAATATAGTATTATCTCTTTCTGTTCGAGATCAGCGATGCCGCCAGCAACCCGATCCCCAGCCCGATCAACAACCCGATAGTAACGCGCTTGATCAATTCACCCAGTACCAACCCTATGACAATGGCGATCAGGATCGCCGTATCCCTTCTTCGATTCATATTTGGTTAAAAGCCTTTCTTATGGTTCAATGCAATAATATTCGCCATCAGCCGGTATGCACCCGGTACGCCTGCCGGTAACTCCCGGAAGAATACCAGCCCCGTATAGACGAAAACCCCCTTTCCATAATTGGCGATCACCAGGCTACCCTTTTGCTCACTTTCGCCGGGATCCTTCATCGACAAGACCTCCTGGTAGGCTGTATCCACCTGACCGGCAAAATAGATCCCCCGCTCCTGGATCCAGTCGGAAAAGTCAGCCTCTGTTATCGTATTGGGAAAGTGAAGTACCTTATGATCCGGCAACGCGAAGTTCACCTCTGCCGTTTCATCCGTAACCCGGATATTCGACACCGCAAACGGATACGGTCCGATCGTCGTCTTCAGCTGGCCAAGATCGCCCCGGTTATATTGCACGATCAGGTTGCCCCCGTTCTTCACATATTCCATTAACACCCCGTGCCGCCCTGCCAGCGATGGACGCACGTCATACGCCCGCACGCCCGCAATGATCGCATCGAACTGTTGCAGATACGTCGCCGACGCCAGATCTTTTTCCCTCAACGTCACGACTTCATACCCCATCTGCTGCAAGGCCTCCGGCACCTTGTCACCCGCTCCCTCGATGTATCCGATCCGGTGCCCCGACGTCTTGATGTCGGCGATCATGAACTTTTCAGTGGCCGGCTTGAAGTAGTCGATCCGCGGAATATGATCGTAGGCTATTGTCCTTAGCTCCTCCGCAGTATCCTTATGACCATTCTCATCCCAAATCCCATCTACCGAAACAACCGCCGTCCCGTTGCCCGCAGGCTTCGCCATCCACGAAGGATCGCCCAACGCCGCACCGCCCACACCCTGTATCGACAAGGCGGGCGCAGCCGTTAGCCCAAGCCCGGGCGGATGCCCATGCCCCGAACGATCCTGCACCACCGCATCGAATTCCTTCTTCTCCCCGTCGGTAAAAACAAGCAGCTCCGGATCGAACTGCGCCGTCGCGCGCGGCAGGACCGTCAGCGGCTCATAGACCTCTCCTTTCACCGGATGCGTATACTTGTATTGGACCGGCCGCGTAATATTGAACGTTACCCCGCCCACCGTTAACAGAAAATTCGCCTCGTAAGCCGGAGCACTCAGCGGATCCCCGATCAATCGCTGATCCGACACATTGAAATGACCCGACGACATCGGCTCGGCAAGCCAATAAGGCTGCGTTAGCTCTTTTCGCGGCGAGACGAGTATAGACCGCGTAAAGGAGAAATTTTTGTCCGGTTGCAACTGCTGATGAATAGTCGTATCGAAATCGGCAACCCCAACCCCGGTCACCGTCATTTCCGCACCCAGCCGATCATTCATGGCAAAATTGATCGCAAGCGAATCGCCCCTCACCGCATATGGTGTCCGTACCACCGCCTCCAGCCACAATCCGCTGCAATCCGCGATCAGGTCCCGCACCTCCTTCAACTTTTGGGTCCGCCAGTATCCCTCCGGCAGCTGCTCGATCGCCTTATAGATCCCTACCAGCCCGGGAATACTCTTCTCCGGAGCCAGCAAAGAATAATCCTTGACCACCTCGTCCACCTTCAACCCGATCTCACTTCCGTTCTGCACCCGGCCCCAGTCCGTCTCCACACCCTCCATCGGATCAGTGTGCGCCGGATCACCCGCCACCAGCGTGAAATAATCCATCGATTCGCCCCGCGCCGGCGTCAGCGCCGCGCCCTGGCTTTTATGATTGGTCCGGCTGATCGCGGCCAGCTCGCCGTAGCTCTTGCCAAGGATCGGATTATATCCGCCCACATCGATCTTCATCTGGTCGTCGCTCGTAGTGTTCGCACCCGGCCCAAAATTGAAAGAATTCCACAGGAGCCGCTTCGCCCTCCAGGGTTTTACCCCATACTTGAGTTGCTCCGGGAACCGGTTCGGATCTCCCGCAGCGTCGAAAGCCTCGTGAGCCAGCACCGCCGAAGCCGAATGATGACCATGCCCCGCCCGGCTGTCCGGCGGAAACCGGGTAATGATCACATCCGGCTGGAACTTGCGGATCACCCAGACGACATCACTTAATGCCTTTTCCTTATCCCAGATTTTTAACGCTTCTTCCGTCGACTTTGAGAATCCGAAATCATACGCGCGTGAGAAAAACTGCTCCGCCCCATCCACCCGCCGCGCCGCCATCATCTCCTGAGTCCGGATCAACCCCAGTTCCACCCCCTGCTCATCCCCAATGAGGTTCTGACCGCCATCCCCCCTGGTCATCGACAAATAACCCGTCCGGTACAACCGGTCTTTCGCCATATACGCGATCAACCGTGAATTCTCATCGTCCGGATGAGCCGCCACATACAACACCGTGCCCAGGACATTCAATTTCTTCAGCCGTAAATAGATATCTGCCGATGTTACCGTCGCCGGCGCCTGTGCAAATCCCCCCAGCCCCCGGATCAAACCAGCCAGAACGAATATA
>DATMLR010000252.1:0-18031 GCA_035570015.1 Puia sp. | reverse complement strand
ACCGTATACAACCTGAATGACGTGCTGAACGGCGAGATCCAGGAATTCCTGGATGCGTTGCAGTTTGCTGAAAATGCGGAAAAAATGGCCCGCCAGAATTGACGGTTGGGTGATTTTCACCCCATTAGGTCGTTTTTAGGGTATTTTAACAGCCCTGGATTTAAACTTTCCAGCCCCTGCTTTGTCTATTATAATGTAAGTTCTTTAAAATCAGGTGCAAAAAAGTTGCTGCATAACCGGAAATTGTTTAATTTAAAAGGGGTATTGCTAAATAAATGTTATTAGTCCCCCGGCAGACATCCGTACCGGCATTTGGATCGTAATTTTGGTGTGGTGCCTGAGTGACAGATGTGATGCCCAACTGACATAGTGTAGAAGCGACATAATATTGGCACCTGTTTTGCGTTATTGGTATTAAATCAGTCTTTTCTATTTGACTCACATAAAGCAGTCAATTTTCTCATAAGCAGTTAGTTTTGGTTACGACCCCTGTTTCTACAGGGGTTTATTTTTTTTGTCCGCCTGAGCTTTAGCGGAGGCGGATACCAACCACAAATTGCTTATCCCGTAGGCCAGCCCTGCTCCAATCATATCCGCGATCATATCCGCCTGATCATAATCCCTGCCCGGTATCCAGTATTTCTGTACGTATTCCGATCCGATCCCATAGATGTTCCCCAGGACATACCACAGGAAAAAAAGTCTTAGCAAGCGCCCGGAATCCTTTACCCGCTTGGCTTCGTACAGATTCCACAGGAAAACAAAGCCGCCGAAGATGGTGATATGTACAAACTTGTCGAACTGCGGGATAGGCAAATGCGTCTCGCTGGGTAACATCGAACCCGGGAGAAAGCATAGGATACCGACAATACAGGTCCACAATAAGGGGACATACAACAAACTAAATTGTTTCTTCAGAAATGTCATCATATAATTGCGGACTTTGGGCCGTCGATGGCGAAAATAAAGAAGTCCCGCATAACGGGACCCTTTTTTATCAAGGTTGACAATATTTAACCTGATCACTGTGTCAGCTCTGTCTTACCCATTGTGGTCAATGAGTCCAGCGTAGGATGTGGTTTGCCTCCTCTATTTTCGATCGTGATCGCGAATGCCTGCGCTTTCTTCGTGCTGTCCATTTTTAAGATAATATTCTGATCTGCGGCATCGAATACCCCGAGACTTTTTTGTGTTTTGTCGATCAGCGCCCACAGTTGGTATTGTTTGTTGGACGGGAGCTGTGGCATATTTGTTACCATAAGGTAGACATTCGAGTTGGTGGAATCCCAATAGACATTTGCAGTGGACTGCGGCGCCCGTTTGGTTCCGACCATGTTTACGATAGTGGTATTAGGGATGCTGACTTCCCGTTTGATCTTATTTATAGCCCCTTCATCCGCATTTATTTTATCCGACAAAAGCTTGTTGGTGTTCGCCAGTTCCTTATTTTGCTGATTGACCTGGTAATACAAAACAACCATCCCGATGAGGAGAATAGCGGCGGCGGCGGCGACAAAGCGCAACAGCCCGATGCTTCGTGGTTTCGTTGAATTTTCCATGGTGATTATTGCTTTTAAGATCTTTGCTTTAACCTCCTTTGGGGGCCGCATCGACTGCTCGGATGCATAGGCTTCCAGACTCTCCTCGAATTTCCTGCGCTCCGCCACCAACTCAGGATATTGAGCGCACATTTGTTCGAATTCCGTCCGCTCGGCTTCGCTGGCAATCCCCATCACATAACTTTCAATGATGCCACTTGCTATGTATTCTTTTAAATTCACTTTAGATATTCTCTTAATTGTAATAACGCATTTCGGATCCTGGTCTTGACCGTTCCCAAAGGGATCGTCATCATCTCAGCGATCTCTTCGTGGGTAAATCCCTTGAAATAAGCCAATTCAACCAATACCCGATGCTCCGGCTTCAGCTTTTCAAGCACTTTTTTCAAACCGATATTGTCAATATTCTGTTGGGTCGTCTGGTTGGACGCCCCCTTATATACGTTATCCGGCAGTTCCTGGTTTTTTTGAGCGTTCTGATAACTTTTTGACCTTAGGGTATCGATAGAGGCGTTCCGGGCAATATTCAACATCCAGGTGAAAAGCCGGCCCTTCGTCTGATCGTAGGATTCAATCTTCCGCCAAATATTGATAAAGACTTCCTGCAACACATCGCCTGCGAGTTCACTATTATCTGTAATAATTTGGCGGATAATGCTATAGAGCGCGCCGGCATAATGATCATATAGGAAAGCAAACGCCTGGTTATCCCTCCCTTTTAGTGCCACCACCAGTTCCTGTTCCGTATAGGTAATTGGCATTCCCATCAGTGTACTATATTGGCATAGGCAGCCGCATCCATCAGTGCGTCCAGATCAGCGGGGTCTTTAACGGTCATCCGGATCATCCACCCCTTTCCGTAAGGGTCTGTGTTAACCAGATCCGGCGCGGACGCGAGCTCAGGATTTAGCTCAAGGATAGTGCCGGCAACCGGCAGATACAGATCGGAGACGGTTTTTACCGCTTCGACCGTCCCGAATACCGTTTCCGCTGCAAGCGATTTCCCTACCGTCTCGACTTCAATGTAGACGATATCCCCCAATTCCTTTTGCGCGAATTCCGTAATGCCGATAACCGCCTCATTATTGTTCTCCAACCGGATCCATTCATGGTCTTTGGTATAACGCAGCGTGTCGGGAAAGTTCATGATGTCTTGTTTTTTGTGTTGCAAGATTACAAAAAGGCTTCGATATACCCTAATTTGAGGGTCGGCCTGGGCATGGCGTCGCCGGTCGCGGGGGGCGGGGTTATCGGGTCCGTTTGATCAATTTCATCTTGAGGATGCGGACCTCTGCGAGCGGGCGGTCCAGGGGCGGGCCGCTGGTCTTCACTGCCGCGATGGAATCGACGATATCCATGCCGTTGATCACCTCTCCGAAGACCGTATATTGCTGGTCAAGGTGGGGCGCCCCGCCAAGCTGCCTATATAGGGAGCGCTCGTCTTCGGGGATTTTCCGGCCCTTCAGCCGGAATTTCTCCACCGAGTCCAGCCCCGCATCCGTGAATCGTTTGCCCTCGACGATATAGAACTGGCTGCCGCTGCTTGCACGCGCAGGATTGATATCGTCTCCTGTCCTGGCCGCTCCAAGCGCACCTCTCTTGTGGAAAAGGGTCGGTCTGAATTCGGCGGGAATAGTATATCCCGGACCCCCGCTACCGCCCTGGCTCAGCGGTCTGCCGGGGTTTCCGGACTTGCTGTCCGGATCGCCGCTCTGGATCATGAAATTGCGGATCACGCGATGAAACAGCAGGCTGTCATAATACCCTGTCTTAACCAGCCGGAGAAAATTGTCCCGGTGCTGTGGAGTGGAATCCGATAACCGGACGACGATGATACCTTTGGTGGTAGTGATCTCGACGTCCTTCTTCAGGTCGTTTTTCCTTAAGCCGTTAGATAGTCGGGGATTACAGGCGAGCAACAATAGTACAGAACCCCATATCAGTCTTTGTGTCATAGATTGTCCGGTTTTTCCGGGGGCTCCATACTCTCGAAATACAAAAGAATATGGTCCTTCAGGAAATTCTCCTGCTCGATCATTTCCATCGTCGGCAATGCCTTCAGCTGCCGGAAATGTGGCCAACCATCGCTGTCCACCCGATCAAGTTCATAATATCCGCTTTGGCGGAATAGGGCGCATACCGCAATATGCATGAGATCCTGCTTTTCTTCTTTTGTGAATTTTTCCCGGATGTCGCCCAGTTCCTGGACCCCGATCAGAAATAGTATAGTTTCCATATCGGGCTTTTTCCCAAACCGTTCCATCAGCCGGGCTTCAAGGTTCCACCAGCGGGTCTGCAGATCATCTTGCGCTTTTTGCATAACCGCAAAGATAGGCTAAACCACCCTGGCCACCTCGACTGCAGTCCCGTAAGCCAGGACTTCCGTAACGCCATTCATGACTTCATTGGCGTCATAGCGCATATTGATCACAGCGTTCGCGCCGCGTTCCGCCGCGTGCTGCATCATATACTGAAATGCTTCTTCCCTCGTCTTTTCGCAGAGGTCGATATAAATCGATATCTGTCCGCCGAAGATTGTCTGCAGACCGCCGGCGATATTGCCAAGCACGCTGCGGGAACGGACGGTGATTCCGCGGACAACACCCAGGTTGCGGACTATGCGATAGCCATCGAGTTGAACGCTGGTGGTGATCATGGTGGGGTCAATCATACTAGAAGGTTTTAAGAATGTATTTATTCCAAACTGAAATTAGGATTTTAATAGGTCTTTGGACAAATCAAATTCATCTCAGGGTGAAATATTCTTTTTCTATTTCTGGTTTTAAAAATCCCGATTTTTGTGACTGAATTATGGCCAAATCTAAAAAGATAAAGGTTGAAGATTTTGATATCGATGCGTACACGTAATGCCATTGAATTTAATGGGTTATGGGAAGAATTGAACAACCCGGATTTTAAACGCATCGAATTCAATGCGTTTAAAAATGAGGCCGGCGCAAACAGTTTTACCCTTACCCCACAAAAATGGATAGAAAAGACAAATGCTATTGGAATCATTTCTAAGTCAGGTCGTTATGGAGGAACATTTGCCCATAAGGATATTGCCTTTGAGTTCGCGACCTGGTTAAGCCCGGCCTTCAAACTTTATTTGATAAAGGAATTTCAAAGATTAAAGGAGGAAGAAAATAGTAACAAAAAGCTAGAGTGGGATTTGCATCGTACGCTGTCAAAAATAAACTATCGTATCCATACAGACGCGATTAAAGAGACAATGATACCACCCGCCATCACCAAAGAACAAATTGCTGCCTTGTATGCCAATGAGGCAGATATTTTAAACGTTGCCCTATTTGGTAAAACTGCCAAACAATGGCGGGAGGAAAATACGAAAGACTTCGGCTACTAAACGAATCTGCTATTCAACAGATGAAATCTTTGTTGGGGAATCCCGCTATGGAAAAGCTTCTGCGTTGATTGCCGATCAATCGTTGCCGGTCTCCCGCCCAAGGATTACCTTTGCAAAAATCAGTAAAAGATGTTACAATTGGCCTTGATCCGTCAACAGCCGGATTTTGTAAAAGAGAGATTGGCCGTTAGGAACTTTAAAGAACCCGAATTAATTGACGAAATTCTCAAGTTGGACGCCACGGCTCGCAAGCTAAAGGGGGTTATTGAAGATGGCTCGATGCAGCTAAATAAAATTTCCGCAGAGATCCCCGATTTATATAAAAAAGGGTTGGCGCAGGAAGCGGAAAAAAAGAAAGATGAGGCAACTCTTATCAAGGCTGTAATTGCCGAGCGTAAGCCCCAACTGGAAGAAGCGGAGACAAAGCTGAATGCAGCGCTCCTGAGCATTCCCAATCTGCCCGCCGCCCTGGTCCCCAAAGGGCGCACGTCCGAGGACAACGTGACCATTCGCATGGGCGGCCGTCGTAGCGGTTTGCCCCCCGGCGCGCTGCCGCACTGGGACCTTGCAAAGAAATACAACCTTATCGATTTCGAGCTGGGCAATAAGATCACCGGCAGCGGCTTCCCTGTCTATATTAACAAAGGGGCCAGGTTGCAACGGGCTATGATCCAGTATTTCCTTGACTTTAATACCGCTGCCGGCTACACGGAAATCCAGCCTCCCATCATGGTCAATGAAGTATCTGCCAGAGGTACCGGCCAGTTGCCCGATAAGGAAGGGCAGATGTACTACGTAAACGAAGACAATTTATACCTGATCCCTACAGCGGAGGTACCGGTAACGAATATCTATCGCGACGAGATCCTGAAGGAATCCCAGCTTCCGGTCCGGATGACTGCTTATACGCCCTGCTTCCGGCGCGAAGCGGGCAGCTATGGGAAAGACGTCCGTGGTCTCAACCGGCTCCACCAGTTCGATAAAGTAGAGATTGTTCAACTGGTCCACCCCGGCGCCAGTTATGACGTGCTGGAAGAAATGGTGTCGCATGTGGAAAGACTCCTTCAGTCGCTTGACCTTCCTTATCGTATCCTCCGCCTTTGCGGCGGGGATATGGGGTTCACGTCGGCGATGACTTACGATTTCGAAGTATTCAGTGCCGCTCAGGAGAAATGGCTTGAGGTCAGTTCTGTGAGCAATTTCGAAGCTTTTCAGACCAACCGGATGAAGATCCGTTTCAGGGACGCCGGCGGCAAAACGCAGCTCCTGCATTCGCTCAACGGCAGCTCGCTTGCTCTTCCCCGAATTGTCGCGTGTTTACTGGAGAATCATCAAACGCCCGACCATATTGCATTACCCGAGCCGCTTCATAGATATTTCGGCGCGGACAGGATCGGGGCATGATTAAACGAATATCTTACCATCCCTGTTTGGCGACACCGGCCTTAATGGCGGCGAGCGCTTTCTCTTCACCAAGGAGGGTCGTCAGCTTATTTCCTTTTCCATCGTGTCCCTGGGCCATATAAGCGCCCTTGGCCGTCTTCGTGACAACAGCATCCATGATGGGCACATTCTTCTCTTTCGTCTTTACATTGTAGGCAGTGAGCGTTACACTTGACATATAGTGATTGATTTAACACCTGCATGAGCAGGTCCGGTTAGTAAGAACTTTTGTAATATTACCGATTTTCGCGCACATTCTAGACATCCAGCCTCGCATACTTCGCATGAGATTCGATAAAGTCCCGGCGCGGCGCAACTTCATCGCCCATCAGCATACTGAAGATCCGGTCCGCCTCCGCAGCACTCTCGATCGTTACTTGCTTGAGTGTGCGTGTATCCGGATTCATCGTCGTGTCCCATAGCTGGTCCGAATTCATTTCACCCAACCCTTTATACCGCTGGACCGTCACACTGTCTTCCTTTCCGCCGCCCAGCCTTTCCACCCAGGCCCGCCGCTGTTCCTCATTCCAGGCGTAGGATTGCTCTTTACCTTTCTTGACCAGATAGAGCGGCGGCTGTGCGATATATACATAACCCTGTTCGACCAGCTCTTTCATATAACGGTAGATGAAGGTCAGGATCAGCGTGGCGATATGACTCCCATCCACATCGGCATCAGTCATAATGATGAGCTTGTGATACCGCAGCTTGACCAGGTTCAATCCCTTTGGATCTTCGGGTGTTCCAACAGTGACCCCGAGGGCCGTATACATGTTGCGGATCTCTTCGTTCTCATAAATCTTGTGCTCCATCGCTTTTTCCACATTGAGGATCTTACCCCGAAGCGGCAGTATCGCCTGAAAGCTGCGGTCCCGTCCCTGTTTGGCGGTCCCTCCCGCAGAGTCTCCTTCGACAAGGAACAGCTCGCAGCGATCCGGATCACGGTCCGAACAGTCAGCCAGTTTGCCGGGCAGACCACCGCCGCTAAGGACGCTCTTGCGTTGTACCAATTCCCGTGCCTTTTTTGCAGCGGCCCGGGCCTGCGCCGCGAGAATAACTTTGTTGATGATGTTCTTCGCCTCCCGCGGATTCTCTTCCAGGTAGCTGTCAAGGGCCCTGCTGACGGTGGATTCCACCACCCCGCTTACCTCGTTATTCCCAAGTTTCGTCTTTGTCTGACCCTCAAACTGCGGTTCCGGAACCTTAACCGAGATGATCGTACTCAGCCCTTCGCGAAAATCGTCACCCTCTATCTCCACTTTCGCCCTTTCAAAAAGCCCTTCCCGGTCCCCATAAGCTTTGAATACCCGGGTCAACGCCCGCCGGAAGCCCGTGACGTGAGTGCCCCCTTCGATAGTATTGATATTGTTGACGTAGGAGTAGATATGCTCGCTATAGCCGTCGTTATAATTCAGCGCCACCTCCACCGCGACATTCGTAGTCTCGTCACGGCCTTCCACAAAGATCACCTTGGGGATCAACGGCAGCCGGCTGGCGTTCTTATCCAGCATCTCGACAAATTCAACGATCCCGCCCTGGCTGTAGAAGGTCTTGGTATAGGTGCTGCCATCCTCTTCCTTTTCCCGCAGATCCCTCAGCGTAATGCTCACGCCGCGGTTCAGAAACGACAACTCCCTGAGTCGGCCTTCGAGGATATCCCTTTTATAAACGAGCGTGATAAAGATCGTCGGGTCGGGCCAGAAGCGCACCGTCGTCCCGGTCAGGTCACTGATGCCGATCTCCCGAACCGGGTATTGCGGAACACCGATCTTGTATTGCTGTTCGAAGACCTTTCCTTCCCGGTATACGGTGACATGAAGGTCCGCACTCAGCGCGTTCACGCAACTGACACCTACCCCGTGCAGACCGCCCGATACTTTATACGTATTCTTATCGAATTTTCCGCCGGCATGCAAAATGGTCATGACCATTTCCAGCGCACTTTTCTTCTCTTTGGTGTTGATCCCGGTAGGAATGCCGCGCCCATCATCCACGACCTCTACCGAATTGTCTTCGTAAATGGTCACCAGAATGTTCTTGCAGTAACCGGCCAGCGCTTCGTCGATCGAGTTGTCCACCACCTCATAGACCAGGTGATGTAGACCTTTTTCCCCGATATCCCCGATATACATGGCCGGACGCTTCCGAACGGCTTCCAAACCCTCCAAAACCTGGATACTGTCTGCGCCATAGCCGTTACTTGCCGGAACCAGAACTTCCTGTGTTGATTCACTCATTTTTTTGACTGGAATAGTGTAGTTAACATTAAATTAATGAAGTCTGCAAATATAAGGAAAATAAGGGGTTCTACCGCTTTTTATCGGTCCTTTCCAGGGCATTTCGGCGCATATTTTTTGACGCGAATTTTGATGTAAAAATTGATGCGAATATTGAAGGTTTTCGATGTAAATTTGCCAAATGTTCCAGGCGCCCGACATCCTGACAATGGCTTACCGGCAGCCGGTCTTACAGGAAGATCTCCAACTCATCCTGGAAAAGGACCGCCAGATTCCCGGCTCGGTTCAGTACACGATCCGGCGCTACAGCAAACATCCTCAGCGGGACCTGGACGATATAGGCATGCTGGTTTATCACGTCCGGAAAGATGAACCTGCCCACAATTACCTGGAATTGCGTTTCTGTGTCGCCGGGAATGTGACGGCAGACGTTCTCAACTTTCGCTTCCAATCCGTCCACCTCTCCCAATTCATCCGAACCCGTAGGTTGGAAAACACGGTGGGTGAAGAGCTGCGGACCCGCAAGCACGAGAGCGCCGCAAGCGAAGAGCTGCTTAATTTCAGGCATCCGAGCTCTTTCTCCAAAACCCTTTCACTTTGCGGAAGGACCCGTCTGGTCCTTGAAGCCTTGCTCAATCATTCCTATACCGACAGCCTTGAGAACATCTTCATCAACGCTCAAAGCCAGATGTTGCTGCTGTACAGCCTCGAATGTATGGTCGGAGAAAAGGAAGTGGAAGGCTTCCAATGTAAGTTCCTGGCAAACGAAGCAGACCGCGAAAAGATCATCCGCGCCCGGGAGATCCTGCTCAACCAGATCGGCGAACCCCTCACCATCAAAGCCTTGAGCCGGAAGGTCGCCATCAATGAATGCTATCTGAAAAAAGGCTTCAAGGAGATGTTCGGCACCACCATTTTCGATTTCTACCAGGGCCAGCGGATGGAACATGCCCGATATCTTCTCTATGAGAAAGGGCTGAGTGTAACCGAAGTTTCGGTGATGCTCGGCTACTCTTCCATTTCACATTTTTCAACGGCTTTTAAGAAGCATACGGGATTGAAACCGTGTGAACTTCTATTCCATTAGACTTCCTTTAAACTTGCGTCGGCTGCCGCGATCGTCTCATCGAGATCGGAATATGCCAGTGCATTATTCAAAAACCAACTTTCAAATGCGGAAGGTGGGAGATAGACGCCTCTTTTGAGCATGGCATGGAAAAAGACCTTGAACTTCTCGTTTGCGGCGCTGGAGGCCGTTGCAAAATCCGTCACCTCATGATCGCTGAAGTGGACGCTTATCATGGACCCTAATTGATTGATCCTGAATGGCTTCCCCCATGCGGTCAGTACTTTGTCCAATCCTTCCCGCAGGTAAATGGTTTTGTCTTCGAGGTCGTGATAGGTGGAAGGATTTTCTTTCAACCACTTCAATGTTGTATAGCCCGCGATCATGGCGATCGGGTTGCCGCTGAGCGTACCGGCCTGATATACGTTGCCGAGCGGAGCGATTTGCTCCATGATCTCCCGCCGGCCCCCGAAAGCCCCCACGGGCATCCCACCGCCAATCACCTTCCCATAAGTGATCAGATCCGCCCGGATACCCAAACGTTCCTGCGCACCGCCGGGCGCCAGCCGGAATCCGGTCATCACCTCATCCAGGATGAGGACCATACCCTCCCGGTCGCAGAGTGTACGCAGGCCTTCCAGGAAACCCGGTTTAGGCAGGATACAACCCATATTGCCTGCCACCGGCTCCACGATGATGGCGGCAATTTCGCCGGGATGCGCTGCTACGAGACGCTGGACGGTGTCGAGGTCGTTATACGGCGCTGTCAGGGTATCCTGGGCCACACCGGGCGTCACTCCAGGGACCGTCTGAATATTTAGCGTCGCCACTCCGCTGCCGGCCTTGACCAGAAAGGGGTCTGCATGCCCGTGATAGTGCCCCTCGAATTTGATGATCTTGTTGCGGCGGGTATATCCGCGGGCCAGCCGGATCGCGCTCATACAGGCCTCCGTACCGCTGCTGACCATCCGCACCAGATCGACATTCGGCGCCATACTCCGGATCAGTTCCGCCATCTTTACTTCCAGCTCGGTCGGCGCGCCATAAGAGGTCGAATACGCCGCATATTCCCGGATCGCTTCTACCACCGGCTCCCAGGCATGACCCAGGATCATTGGCCCCCAGGATGAGATATAGTCGATATATCGGTTCCCATCCACATCAAAGAGATAGGGACCGCGCGCCTTCTGGATGAATAACGGTGTTCCGCCAACGCTCTTGAATGCCCGAACAGGTGAATTGACACCGCCAGGGATGCTCAACTGGGCTCTTTCAAATAACTCTTTGCTCCGGGTATACATCTTAGTAGTTTAATATTTTTACGGCATCCTTGGCAAAATACGTGGCGATCAGGTCGGCTCCGGCTCTCTTGATGGAGGTCAGCGTCTCGATAATTGCCTTTTCTTCATTTATCCACCCCATTTTTGCCGCGGCCTTTATCATCGCATACTCCCCGCTGATATTATACGCGCTTACGGGGACCTCCACCGAGTCCTTCACTTCCCGGATGATGTCCAGATAGGGGAGGGCGGGCTTTACCATCACGATATCCGCCCCTTCTTCGACATCCATCAGCGTTTCTTTGATCGCTTCCAGCCGGTTGGCCGGATCCATCTGGTAGGACTTTTTGTCGCCAAATCCCGGCGCCGAGTCAAGCGCGTCGCGGAAGGGACCGTAAAAACAGGAGGCATATTTGGCGCTATACGCCATAATGCCTGTCCGGGTGTATCCATTATTCTCAAACGCTTGCCGGATCGCACCGATCCGTCCATCCATCATATCGCTCGGCGCTACCAGGTCGGCCCCGGCCGCTGCATGGCTAAGACTCATCCTGATCAGCGCCTCCACCGTCGGATCATTGACGATCTCTCCGTTTTCCACGATGCCGTCGTGACCATAGGAAGAATAGGGGTCAAGCGCGACATCCGTCATAACGACGATCTCCGGGATGGCGTCCTTGATGGCTTTTATACTGCGTTGCATGAGCCCGTCCGGATTCCAGGCTTCTTTTCCCGTGTTATCTTTCAGCTCATCCTTACTTTTCACGAATAGTAACACGCATTTGATCCCCAGACCCCAGAGCTCTTTCACCTCCGCGACGGTCCCGTCCAGGCTGCGCCGGAAATAACCGGGCATGGAAGCGATCTCCGTCTTCACTCCGGTACCCTCGTCGATAAATAAAGGGACGATAAAATCATTCGGCGTCAGGATCGTCTCAGCCACCATCGCCCGGATGGCCGGAGATTGTCGTAAAATTCGATTGCGTCTTTGCAGATACATAGCTTTTTATTTTTCTTGCCAATTGCGCGGATGCAGACAGGCATCCAACAGCTCCGCCTCCGGACTACCCGGTTCCGGGTTGTAATTATATTCCCATCTTGCCCGCGGCGGCAGGCTCATCAAAATGCTTTCGGTGCGGCCGCCCGTTTTCAGGCCGAAAAGGGTTCCCCGGTCATGGATCAGGTTGAACTCCACATAGCGGCCGCGGCGGATCTCCTGCCATTCAATCTGGCGTTCGGTGTATGGGAGGTCTCTGCGCCGCTCTGCGATCGGAAGGTAAGCTGACAGGAAACAATCGCCCCCCGCGCGCTGGAAGTCAAACAATCGCTCCGCATCCGTTTCATCAACCGGGCGGAGATGATCGTAGAAAACACCGCCAATCCCCCGCATTTCACCATCGCGATGCCGGTTTACAAAATATTCATCACAGCACTGCTTGAATCGCGGATAGTATTCCTTTCCAAAGCGGTCCATGGCGTCGCGGAAAGTCCGGTGAAAATGTCTTGCGTCTTCAGCGAACAGATAGTATGGGGTGAGATCCGATCCGCCGCCGAACCATCGGTCGGTCACGCCGCCGGAATCATCGTACAGTTCAAAATACCGCCAGTTGGCATGCGTGGTCGGCACATACGGGTTCTTCGGATGCAGCACGAGTGACAGCCCTGCGGCAAACCACCGTTGGCCTTCGACCTTTAGTTGGGTCCGCATGATATCTGTGACGTCGCCCCAAACGACAGAAGTGTTCACGCCTCCCTTCTCTATCAGTGCCCCCCCGGAAATCGTCTTTGTCCGGCCGCCTCCACCGCCTTCACGCTCCCATTCGTCGTTCGCAAAACAGGTTTTACCATCGGTGGCTTCAACCGCCGTACAGATCCTGTCCTGCAATTCATGAATATAAGCAACCCAGCGGTCTCTGAAACTCATACATATTGTTTTACGGTCTCCACAAACGCCTTTGCATGATCTACAGGCACGTCAGGCAGAATCCCATGACCCAGGTTGGCAATATGCGGATAACCGCGGAAGGCGTCGAGCATGGCCCTCACTTCTTTCTCAATTACCGGTATCGGCGCCAGCAATTTGGCCGGGTCGAAATTACCTTGTAGGGCGATCTTGTCTCCAGCCAGCTGACGCGCCATTTGCGGCCGGATACACCAGTCGATACCAAGACCGCTTGCACCGGTTGCGGCCATTTCCGGAAGCGCATACCAGGCCCCTTTTGCGAATATTATCGTTGGTGCGTCATCCTTTAATGCGGCCACGATCCGGCGGATATAGGGAAGGGATAGGTTCCCGAAATCTTCCGGGCTCAACAGGCCGCCCCAGCTGTCGAAGATCTGCACCACATCCGCCCCGGCTCTGGCCTGCCCTTTCAAGTAGGCGATTGTTGTTTCGGTGATCATTTCCAATAACCGCTGCGCTGCGCGAGGCTGGGTGTAACAGAATGTTTTGGCGCCATCGAAAGTCTTGGAGCCCTGGCCCTGTACCATATAGCAAAGCAGCGTCCAGGGTGCACCGGCAAATCCGATCAATGGTACGCTTCCGTTCAGGTAAGATTTCGTCAATCGGATCGCATCGAATACATAGGAAAGCCGTTCCTCAACGTCGGGAATCAGGATCCTCTCCAGGTCTCCTGCCGTTCGGATGGGCTCCGGCAGCCACGGTCCCTTTGATTCAACCAGTTGGACTTCCATCCCCATCGCCTGCGGCACAACAAGGATATCCGAAAAGATGATGGCCGCATCCACTCCGATCTGATCCACCGGCTGGATCGTGATCTCCGCGGCCAGCTCCGGGGTCTGACACCGTTCGAAGAAGGAATATTGCTTTCTCAGTTTGATATAGTCCGGCAGGTACCGCCCCGCCTGGCGCATCATCCAGACCGGCGTGCGTTCCGTCTTCTCTCCCCTCAGGGCCTTTAATAAGAGATCGTTTCTAAGTCGCGTCACTACGTTATTGTTTGTTTACTAAATAATCGGTCATTTGGTGGACCAGCATTGCTTTATCCGGCTCTCCGCCGGTGATCACCGGATTTGGACATGCGGCACGGATAGCGGCCGCTGTTGTCGGCCCGATGGCAAATAGCGGGATCGATGCCGGAATGACGTTGACCGAGAAGAAGCTTTCCACGGCGCTTGGACTAAAGAACGCAATCCCGTCATATTCCCGCTGTATCCGGTGCGGCGTATGGATTGTCCGGTATACGATCTTCTCAGTGACCCCGAGAGCGGGCAGTTCCTCTCTTCTGTGATCGCCGCAGAAAAAGACGATCTTCTTTTTGTTCCCCGGCTCCCGGGCACGGATCAAATTAGCGAGTTCCCCGGCCGAGTCCGCCTTACCCACCACCGCCTGTTCTCCAAACGCCTCCACGACTGCCCGGTGTGTAGCTCCGCTTATGCAATATATCCGGAGGTTCGGCAACGGGGTGGATAACCAGCGTTTAACGGCAATCACCGCATTCACACTGGTGAAAACAGCCGTCCCGGGGATCAGGTTTTTGGTGTCCACATATTCGATATCGATAAAAGGCACCACATCCACGGCTATTCCCGCTTTCGAGGCGTCCGCGACCAACCGATCCGGCAGGGTCCCCGTTGATAAAAGATATATCGGCTGTCTCGTCATGGAGCGTTCACCCGGATGCTGTCGGCTATCTCCTGGCCTCCCCGTGCCAACAGCTCTTCTGCGGCGGTCTTCCCGATACCCGCAGCGATCTCTACCGGCAGAATCTTTTCGATCGTTACCTGTCGGCGGCCATCCGGCGACATCAGCTGCCCGCTGAAATAGACATCGCCATCCTCGATTTCCGCCAGCGCGCTGATGGGAGTGGAACAGCCACCAAGCAACCCCCGCAAGAAATCTCTTTCGATCCCGGTGCAAAGCGCCGTATCGGGATCATTCAGCGGCTGACAGCTCAAATAATTCTGCTCGTCGTCTTCCCTGCACGCTATAAACATAGCTCCTTGTGCCGGAGCGGGCAGCATCCAGTCGAGGACGATACTTTTCCCGGGTCGCAGATTGATCCGCTCCAGGCCCGCCTGCGCAAAAATAGCCGCATCCCAGGGCTCTTCCGCCAGCTTCCGGAGCCTTGTGTTGACATTGCCGCGAAGATTGTGGATTTCGTGAGCCGGATATCGGTGCAGCCATTGCGCTTTTCGCCGGATACTGCTGGTCGCGATGTGGGCTGGCGTGTCGCGGTTGACCAGGAAATCCGTGTCGGTCTTATAAACCAGCAGGTCGTGGACCGGCCCGCGTTTCAGAACGGCGGCCTGGCGGATTCCTTCGGCCAGCCTGGTCGGAACGTCTTTCATGGAGTGGACGGCAATATCGATTGTTCGGTTCAGCAGGGCGATATCCAGGTATCGCGTAAAGATCCCCTGAACATTCATCTCGTAGAGTGGGGTCTTCAGATCGAGATCGCCTTCACTTTTGATGGGGACAAGTATGGACGGAACGCCTTCCTTATCCAGGAGCTGTTGTACCTGTGTCGCCTGCCAGATGGCGAGCTGGCTTTCTCTGGTGCCTATCCTGATCGGGGTCTGCATAACACTATTCCGTGACTATTCCGTGACTATTCCGTATTGGAGATATACTCGTTGATCGCCTCTATGAATTGACAGCCTCCCTGGTTTTGCTGACGCATCTTATTGGCCATGCCATTAATCACCCGCTGGATTTGTTCCTCGGTATGTATGTTGTCGGAGACCGGGAATGGCTCGCCTTTCAGCCGGCTGTATACCGGACAGGTATGCAATTCTTTTAGCTTAATCTTTACCGCCTTGAGTACGGGTACATGTCGCCGCATGTTATACCAATCGATCCATTCCGCGATATGTTCAGCGATAATCGCGTTTGCCTTCGGTACTTCCGCTTCCCTTTTTTGTAAAGTCTCATCCTTTATCTTCGACAACTCATCGACATTGACGAGTGAGATGCCCGGCAATTCCGCCGCCGATCTCTCCACGTTGCAGGGTATCGACAGATCGATGATCAGCTTTTCGCCCGATCCTTCCACCCAGCTCTTCATCAGTGTAGGATGTTCCGCGTTCGTAGCGACCAGGATGATATCGGCTGCCCGCACGCATTCTGCGATCTTTTCGGCCGGCGCATGGCCGACCCCGATCTCGACAGCGAGGTCCGCGGCCTTCGAATCGGTGCGATTGATCAGCGTGAGATTCCGGGTCCCCAGATAGTCGACTAAATTGCGGCACGTGTTGCGGCCAATCTTCCCCGTCCCGATCACCAGGATATTCAAGTTGCCGGGTTCAGCTATGCGCTCCCTGATATATTGAATGGCTGCAAACGAGACCGAGACCGTCCCGCCGCTAAGCCCAGTCTGATTCTTGATCGCTTTGGAAGCCTGCAACACACAATTGACCAGGCGCTCGAGGAAAGGGCCGATAAACTGCCGGTCTCGCGCGAACTTGACGGCTTGCTTGATCTGGCCGACGATCTCGTAGTCGCCGAGGATCTGAGAATCCAGCCCCGCTCCGACTTCAAAAAGATGTGAAACTGCGGCTACCCCCTTCCGGATATAAGCCATCTCGAGGAACGGGCCGAGTTCCCCATTCGCCTGGGTACAAAGCAAACTCGCCAGATGTGCGGAGTTGTCGGCAATTCCGTAGATCTCGGTGCGGTTGCAGGTGGAAAGGACGAATAGTTCGGTTATGTTAAAGGAAGGCGCAAGGTCCAGGATTTTTTCGTACTGTTCACTTCCTATGGCGAATTGGCCCCTGATTGCGGCGTCTGTTTTTTTGTAATTGATCCCTATGACAACAAATCCGGAGATATCAGGGGCGTATGGAACCATCATGACAATTGAGAACGCAAAATTACTCGCAGGAGTTCCTATTCGACGCATTTGAATGTCATTAGAATGTCATTTATAGGTCCTGCCGTTCCATTTCCCGTAATTTTGCGGCACCATGACACCGATTGGCAAACGCGCGATCATCCTGCTGAATCTCGGCTCGCCGGATTCCACGGCGACTCGGGATGTGCACCGGTATTTGATGGAATTCCTGATGGACAAACGAGTGATCGATTATCCTTACCTTTTTCGCAAGCTGTTGGTAGGGGGGCTTATCGTTCCTTTCCGGGCTGCCAAATCGGCGGAAGCGTATTCGACCATTTGGACGAAGGAAGGTTCGCCCTTGGTTGTGCTGACGCGGCAGCTACAGCAAGCCCTCGAAGGGCAATTGAATGCCCCTATAGAGGTCGCGATGCGTTATGGTAATCCCACGATGGGCGATGCATATGAGGCGGTTCTGCGCCGGATGCCGGATGTGGAAGAAGTGATTGCGATACCGTTATATCCTCACTATGCGATGGCTTCCTATGAGACGGCGGTGGAGTATGCGGAGGCGGTATATCGGAGGCAGGGGTATCGTTTCGGGCTGCAGTTTATCAAGCCGTTCTATAGTGATTCGAATTATCTTAGGGCCTTGAGTGAATTGATCCGGCCGTATCTCGCAGGAGGGTATGATCATATTCTTTTTTCCTATCACGGCGTCCCGGCGAGGCATATTCGAAAGACCGATCCAACGGGATCGCATTGTTTGAAGTCGGCGGATTGCTGTGACAGGCCATCGGAGGCACATGGGACGTGTTACCGTCATCAATGTCGCGTGACCACCAAAGAGATTGTGCGTCTGCTCTCCATACCCGAAGGAAAATACAGCAACTCGTTTCAGTCGAGATTGGGGAAAGGCTGGCTGGAACCGTTTACCGACGTGCGGCTGGAAGAAATGCCAAAAGAAGGGATTCGAAAGCTATTGATCCTATGTCCGGCCTTTGTCAGCGATTGTCTGGAGACGTTGGAAGAGATCGCGATCCGTGGCAAGGAGAGTTTTTTGAATGCGGGCGGTGAATCCTATACGATGATCCCTTGTCTGAATACGCACCCGCTGTGGGTAGAGGCTTTGGCGGGATGGGTCAGGGACTATACCGGGGGTGACCTGACGATGATATTGGAATAATATGTACAATTATATAAAAGCGCTTCACATCACCTTTATCGTGACGTGGTTCAGCGGGTTGTTCTACATGGTCCGGCTTTTTATTTATAACACCGAAGCTG
>DATMLR010000251.1:0-3264 GCA_035570015.1 Puia sp. | reverse complement strand
GTAGATGACAGGGATGTCAAAATTTTTCATAACGAATCGTAAAGGTACATTATATTGGCTACTCAAAATGGAGCTTAACTATGAGTGCAGCATTTCATCCGGTAGAATGGAGTTTCACATCCAATATCTATGAGGTTAATCTTCGGCAGTATACTCCTGAAGGAACGATTAAAGCGTTTGCGCGGCAAATGCCGCGGTTGAGGGAGATGGGTATCGATATCCTTTGGTTCATGCCGATCACGCCAATCAGCGTGGAGAAGCGGCTGGGCAGTCTGGGCAGCTACTATGCCTGTTCAGATTATATGGCGATCAACCCGGAATTCGGAACGATGGACGATTTCACGCAGCTGGTGAAGGACGCGCATACGCTTGGGCTGAAGGTTATCATCGATATCGTCGCCAATCATACCGGTTGGGATCATCGCTGGACAAGGGAGCATCCGGAGTATTACCGGCGGAACGATCAGGGAAAATTTTTCGACCCGAATGGCTGGGAGGATGTGATCGATCTCAACTATGATAACCGCGATCTGCGGCAGGCGATGATCGGGGTGATGCGATTCTGGATCGAGCGATGCGATGTGGATGGCTTCCGGTGTGATATGGCGATGCTGGTGCCGCTGGATTTCTGGCGGGAGGCCAGGGTTGCGCTGGATCCGCTCAAGCCGTTGTTCTGGCTGGCGGAATGTGAGGAAGTGGCGTATCACCAGGTTTTCGATGCGACCTATACCTGGAAGCTATTACACAAGATGGAAGAGGTGTGGCGGAAGGAGAGCGGGCTGAGCGGGCTGGATGAGGTTCTGGGTGAGTATGCGACACAGTTCCCTGCAGACGGACTGCGGGTTTATTTCACAACGAACCATGATGAAAATTCGCATAGCGGGAGCGAGTATGAGCGGCTGGGGGATTCGGCAAAAGCTTTTGCGGTCCTGTGTGCGACCTGGAACGGACTGCCGCTGATCTATAGCGGGCAGGAGATGCCGAATTATAAGCGGATGAGTTTTTTCGATAGGGACCCGATCCAGTGGACGGGCCGGTATGAGCTGAACGGTTTCTATAAGGCGTTACTGGCGCTGCGGGAGCGGAATCCGGCGATGCGGGCGGGGGATCGGGCGGGGATAACGAGGCGGATCTACACGGGGCAGGATGAAAAGTGTTTCGGATTTGTCCGGACGGCGGGGGAGGATGAAGTGGCGGTCGTGCTGAATTTTTCGGACGGCTGGGTGAAGCTGGATACGTTGTGGTGGGGGATGAGAGGTGCGTACAAAGACATTTTTACGCTCCGTGACTGGAAACTTCCGGCGACGATTGATGTGAGCCCGTGGGGGTATGCGGTGGTGGAAAAGGAAAGAGGCTGATCTAACGATCAGCCTCTCAAAATAAATTTAGTTGCCGGTGCTAAGACGCAGCGGGTACGTATAGACGCCTTCGTACCCAGGGAACACGCCTTCGAGCTTCACGGTTGCACTGTTGGCCTTTTCGACGGCTTTCTGGAAATCTTCTACGGATTTCACATCCTCACCGTTGGCTTTCAGGATAATGAATCCTTCCTGGATCCTGGATTTATCCATGAGGCCGCCTTCCGTAACCGCTTTGACGACGACCCCGCCTTTCAGATCGAGGGAGGCTGCGTCCTTTTTGCTGAGGGTTTGCAGGTCGGCGCCCAATTTATCGAGGACGGAAGTCCTGATGACCGCGGTGGTGCCGGCGTTATTACGTAAGACGATCGAAATGGTCGCTTCTTTACCATCGCGTTTGTAGGTAACGTTGATCTTGTCGCCGGGGCTGAAGGTAGCGATCTGGCCAACCATTTCAGCGCCCGTGGTGACGGGAATGCCATTGAGCTTCGTGATGACGTCGCCCTTTAGGATGCCGGAGTGTGCGGCTGCGCCATCGGCAGTAACGTCGAGGACGTATACGCCTTCGCCGTCCTTGATGCCATTCTCTTTCTTCTGATCGTCGCTCATGTCATCCCGCGGATAGGAAATCCCGAGGAAGGCGCGCTGCGGCGTTCCGAATTTCATGAGATCATTTACCACCTTCTTGACGATATTGACGGGGATCGTGAAGGAATATCCGGCGTAGGAACCGGTGGGTGAGGCGATTGCGGAGTTGATACCGACCAGCTGGCCATCGGTGTTGATGAGCGGGCCGCCGCTGTTGCCGGGATTAACGGCTGCGTCGGTCTGGATAAAAGATTCGACCGGAGACTGGCTCTGGCGGCGATTGATATCCAGGGTGCGTCCTTTGGCGCTGACGATGCCGGCGGTCACGGTGGTCTCGAGCGTCAACGGGTAGCCGACGGCGAGCACCCATTGGCCGATCTTGACTTCGTCGGAGTTACCATAGAGAAGGAAGGGCAGTCCCGAGGCGTCGATCTTGACGACTGCCAGGTCGCTGGCGGGGTCGGTTCCGACGACCTTTGCCTTGAAGGACCTGTGATTGCTTAGCGTAACGGTGATCTCATCTGCACCGTCAACAACGTGGTTATTGGTAACGATATAGCCGTCGTTGCTGATGATGACGCCGGAGCCGGATGCCATTTCAGGCATGGACCGCATGCCATTCCCGTTCCCGAAGAGGTCATCGGGGTCGATCCCGAAGAGGTCTGAAAAGGGGTTATGCTTGGGGAGGTTATTGCTGGCGGTATGGACTGTCTTTGTCTTGATATGAACGGTGGCCGGGATGGCGGCGTTAGCAGCATCGACAAAGTCGGCCGGGCCGCCGTTGGGCTTGCCATTCTCAAAGAATTTGGCGTAGTTGGAAGGTATTTTACCGGACGAATCCCTGGAGGTATAAACGTAAGTTTTAGACTGGGTGAAATGATTGTAACCCCACATGGTGGCGATAGCGGTCGAAGCACTGAGCAGGATAACGGCTATTGCTTGTTTTGCTCTCATTGTGATAAAATTTTATTTCGTTAGTTCAACTTTTTTTGTCGTAAAGCGCCTTCGGGCGGTTGGTTTTGCGGCAACCCTTCCGGGCGGGTGGCCTATCGCCAAATTAACGCCAAGGTCACCATACTGAATCTACCGCCGGCTCAGTTTAACAAATAATTTACTAAGACCTTCGTAGATATTTATGCTAACTATCTATAAATGTACGAAAAAAAGGTAGCAATTGGGGGAGGTTGCAGTTTTAGCGGGTCGGAAAAAATTGCAGGCGGGCTGTCAGGAGGTCAGTTGAGATCGCGTAAAAATTTCAGGGTATTGATGCCGTCGGCGTAGTCTTCCAGGCGGGGCTGCTGGGCGTGGCCGAAGGGGG
>DATMLR010000250.1:0-11461 GCA_035570015.1 Puia sp. | reverse complement strand
TGCGGAGATCACCATCAGCCGCTTCGCCCCGCCGGCTAAAGCAATAGTGACTCTTGTGGGCGACAAGACTAAGTTGAAATGGCGTGAAGACGGCAAGAATATGGTTATAACGATCCCGCCTACCCTGCTCAACAAACCAGTCGGCCGGCACGCCGTCACCTTTCGCATCACCACCTAAGGCAGTCGCCCCATATGAAATAAGGTCGGCCCGTTAGGGCCGACCGTTACCATAGGAATTAGATGCGGACTACTACTACTGCTTATTTTGAATGGCACATGAGACTATTGTGAATCCCACCAGACGCGGGAGGTCATTTTGTCGCCATTGCCCAGGTCACTCACCGCTGCATTGTAATTGGTCGTGTTGGTCGTTGCCTCACCCTGCGGGTAAGTGAATCTGCGGGGAATCGTCCCGTTCGTTACATTACCGGGGTAGTTGACCGCTGTCAGCACCGGATAACCGCTCCGGCGCCAGTTTGCGAATGATTCGTTCTCATCCATAAAGCTGGCCACCCAGTATTGATTGTTGATCAGGCTCAACGCGTTAGCGGAACTATAGGGATTGGCGGTCAGATAGGCGGCGATAGAAGCGTCGGAAGGACCGGCGCCCGCTTGCGCACCTAACTGCTGCATCGCGCCCGTAACCCCGTTGGTATAATAAGCAGCATCCGTCGTCCCCGTTATCCAGCCCCGGTTTGCGGCTTCGGCCAACAACAGCTGAGTCTCACCATAAGTCAGGAAGAAGGTCGGAGCCGTCAGGCGGGAAAAAGTATAGCGGTTTACGACTGAATACAGGTTCTGATTACCGGGCCAGTTCGCAGCCGTCGTCAGGTCATAGGCGCTGCCGCTGCCGGGCGGATCGTAGCCATTGGGCTGTCCCAACTGATGAGCGGTAGTGGTGTCGCCCAACTGAGTCCCGTCATTCGGATTGGAACAGACCGTAGCCAGATAGCTCAGCCGCGGATCACCCGTTCCTTTCAGGAAATTGACAAAGGTCTCGCTCAACCGATAGGCATCGGGGTCATTCCCGATCAGGATCAGCCCCGTCCCGTTCGGAACGGGCGTGCCGCTGACATTCTGGTGCTGGACGATAGCGTTATCAGCATTGCTGGCCATCACCCCGCCCTGTACGGCAATCCCCACCCACTTCTGCGCGTCGGCCGCATCAACCTTGCTCAGGCGCATCGCGAGCCGCACCATTTCTGAATACGCAAAACGTTTCCATTGCGTCACATTCCCTGCATACATCAGGTCGGCCGATCCAACCGTATTGGGTTTCGTCGAATCCAGGTTGGAGGCTGCCGTCTGCAGTTCGCTCAACATTGCCATATAGATATCCTGTTGCTTGTCATACTTGGGAGAGGTGATCCCGGCGATATACCCCAGCCCGGCCTGCGTATACGGGCAGTCGCCGTACATATCCGTCATCCGCTGGAACTGGAACACTTTGAAGATGCGGGCGATATTGTAGAAATTCCACTGGTTCGCCGAGTCCTTGCCGACATTCGTCACGACTTCAACAGTGTTGGTAATGCTGTTGGGGTAGTTGTTGTCCCAGTAGGCGGAATTGTAACTGGCATTGTACAGGTATTTATCCCCGTCCCAATAGCCCGTCGTGCTCGACAAATGCTGGATCATACAAGCTGAATAGATCAGATTGTTCCGCCAGTCTTCGTAACCGTTCGCGTCGCTGTTTCCTGAGGTGATCAGCTGCGCATTGGTGAACAGGTACCCGAAATTGATATTGGCAGCAGTGATATGATTGGGGTCCGTATTGATGGACACAAAGTCTTTCTTACAACTGCCCAGCACCACGATGGCGGCCGCGGCAACAGTTATAATTCTAATTTTATTATTCATTTTCGTTAAAGATTAGAATTTCAAATTGATGTTAAGGCCATAATTTCTGGTGGCCGGGTAACCTGAAAGCTCCAGGCCCTGACCATTGCTATTGTTCAGACTGGACTCGGGGTCGATATTCGGCACGTGCTTCATGATCGTCCAAAGGTTGCGGCCGACAGCTGTAATGGTCACACCCTTGATAAAACTTCCCTGGATGACCTTGGTCGGCAGCGAATAACCCAGCGTAAGAGCCCTCAGCTTGATAAAGCTCGCGTCATAGACGAACTCCTGCGCTATATGGTCATTGCCGTCCGCCGAAATATCCTGCCAATAGGTCTGTGCCGCAACAGCCGTCGAATTTGGAGCGCCCGAGATGTCATCCCCCTTGCCCACAAAACCGCCCTGCCGTCCCTGCAGTGTATTCTTCTGAAGACCGTAATAATCCAGCAACAGATTGGTACCGGAGTAGATCTTTGCGCCATATTTGAAATCCAGCAGCACAGCCAGCGCCCAGCTCTTATACGTGAAGGTATTCTTGAAACCGCCAGTCTGTTTGTAAACGCTGGAACCAAGCGCCTCCACTGTTGCGCTCTGCACCGGTTCCCCGTTCTTGAATTCACGCTGCCCTTTTGCATCCTTCGTATACCCATACCCCATGATTTGACCATAAGGCATGCCGACCACATTGCTGATGCTTACTTCACTGCCCCAGCGGGGAAAGGCGCCGGCGATCACGATGCTAGGCAATCCGCCAAGATACAACACTTTGCTGTTGTTCTGCGCGTAATTGAAGGTGATGTCCCACTCGAAGTTGCGGCTCTTCACCGGCGTTCCTGACAGCATTAGCTCGACGCCCTTATTGCTGGTCTTCCCGATATTTTCGACATTTTGACTGTACCCTGACGTCGGGCTTACCGTCACATTGACGATATCATCCGTGGTCTGTTTATCATAATACGCGATATCGAAACCTGCGCGGTTGTTCAGGAATTCCATATTCGCCCCGATCTCCTTCTCCTGAATCTCCACCGGTCGTAACTTCGAATTGGGGATCAGCCCGCCGCCAGCTACATAACCAACCGGCTGACCGCTTACCGTATAACCCTGCAACCCATAAGTCAGGATATTCTCGTACGGAGACGTACCGTTGGAAGCACCGGCGTAGGAAGCCCGCAACTTGCCAAAGCTCACCCACCACGGCAGTTTCAGAGCGTCAGTGAACACAAAGCTGGCCGAGAACGACGGATAGAGGTAATGATCCGAATTAATGGCCAGCGTAGAGAACCAGTCGTTCCTCGCCGTAGCGGTCAGGAACAGATAGTTATTGAATCCCAGGTCCGCGCTCCCGTAAACGGAATTCACGCGATAATGCGAATAGGAAAGGCCGAATGGCTTGGTGGAAATATTATTGGCGCTGTAGAAGCCATAGATCTGGAACGGCCCAGCCGGACCATTTGCCGAACCCGGAACCGCGCCGACCCCATAATACTGGGTCACATTATCCTGTTGGTTGCCACCCGCATAGGCATTCAGCGAAATATGCTCGCCGAATTTCTTGTTCACTCCCAGCATAAAGCTGCTGTTCTGCTCATGGAAGTTATCTTCATACTGGGTTAGGTTTCCGCCATGGACACCGTCGCTCCGTGTATATTCAACACCGGAAGGCGTGACCTGCGTGACGTCAAAGATATACCCATCCCGCTGTACCTGACCCTGGATATACAACCAATCCAACAGATTGTATTTTAAGGTTAGCGCGCCAGTCAGTCGATTCCTGGAGGTTTGGTTCTGATAGTCATATGCCAGATAGTAGGGGTTTTCAAAATAAGGGTCGGTACCCGGCAGCCATTCTGTACCATCCGGATTCACCAGCCTGCTTTTCATCAAGCGGATGTCAAAGCTATTGGCCAGGTAGAGCGTACTTGCGATCAGGTTGCCCGGCGCATCCGAATAGGAGGCGCGGTTCTTGACGTTCTCAAAAAGGTAGTTCCCCGTAAGCGTCATTTGCAGCCGTTTAGTGATATTATAGGTAGAATTGAGGCTCAATATCTGCTGCTTCATGTTCGAATTGGGGATCACCGTACTCATGTCCAGATCGGATAGGCCAAGCCGGAAATGCCCTTTGTCGTTGCTGCCGGTCATCGCGACGGACACCTGATTGGTGGTGCCGGTCTTATAGAAGTCCTCAAACGTCTTTTTAAAAGGACTATACGCATAACTCTGACCGACATAGTTTACAGCCTGGCTTCCGTCCAGCGCGGCGCCCCAGCTATAATAAGGCGCGTTTTGTGCGGCAGCCGCCGTCGTGGGTTTCACGCCCAGAAGGCCCTGGCCATACGTATACTGATAATCGCGGTAATCGTAGACCTTGTTGGCTGTAGCATTGTCGTTGACCTCCACGCCGATACCCTTACTCTTGGCGCCCGACTTAGTGGTGATCAAGATCGCGCCGTTGCCGCCGCGATATCCGTATAACGCCGAAGCCGCCACGCCTTTTAAGACCGTAATGTTTTCGATATCGTCCGGGTTGATATTCGAGAGGCCGTCACCCAGATCCGCGCCGCCCCATTGACCCGCCGATCCCTGATTGGTGTTGTCGAACGGAACGCCATCAATCACATAAAGTGGTTGGTTGTTGCCGCTCAGCGAAGCATTACCCCGGATCGTCACGCGGCTGCTGCCATACGGCCCGGTCGCATCACCCGCCACACTCACTCCCGCCACCTGCCCCGTCAGCGCATTACCGATGTTGATCTCCCGCGATCCGGTCAGCTCCGAACCGGCTACCTCCGTGGTTGAATAACCAATCGCCCGCGCCTGTTTCTTGATCCCGAGCGCGGTCACCACCACCTCCGTCATCTGTGCGCTGAAAGGCGCCAGCGTGAGGTTCAGCGTTGTCTCCTCACCTAATTTCACTTCTTTTGTGGTAAATCCGATAATACTGATGACAAGCGTTTCGCCCTTGGTGGCTTCGATGCTGAACCTACCGGCTGCATCCGTTGTAGCCCCCCGTTTGGTTCCCTTCACCACCACACTGACGCCGGTAATTGGATTGCCGTTGTTGTCAACGACCGTCCCCGTGATCTGTGCCATCGCCGGCACCCGCCCAGCCGATCCGCCAGCCGGACCGCGGGGATTTGCGAAAGCGCCTCCGGAATAGGCCGGAGCGTAACAAAGTACTTGCATGCCCAGCAAGACGCCGAGCATACGCTGGTAAAGACCTGATTTTCTCATTTTTGCAGCGTTTTAATAAACAAGTGCCGGTTATCCCGGCGTTGTAATGCCCGCTGCTAAAATTTTTTTTCGCCTATGCCCAGGCCCTTTTAACCAACCTGTCCGCTTTCGTTTCGCACCCGACCTCATCCACCCGCGCCTCGATCCCCGGCTCCGCGATCACCCTCAAAATTTCACCCCCACATTCAGCCCCATCGTCCTCGTTGCCGGATACCCCGAAAGCTCCAGCCCCTGGCCATTCGTATTGTTCACACTCGATTCAGGATCGATATTCGGCGTATGCTTCATCAGCACCGCCAGATTCCGGCCCACCACCGAGATCGTCAACTCCTTGATAAAATGTTTTTGCCGCATGTCTACTGCATACCCCAGCGACACCGACCGCCATTTGATAAAACTGGCGTCATACACAAACTCCCGCGCGATATGATCCGTCCCGCCGGCGGAGATATCCTGGAAGTATTGCTCCGCAGGGACATAAATACTGTTGGAATGCCCATCCTGCATCACCCCCTTCCCCAGAAAGCCGCCCTCCCGGCCCTGCAAAGTAGCCTTCGAAAGCCCGTAATAATATAAGAGGAGGTTAGTGCCCGAGTAGATCTTCGCGCCGTATTTGAAATCCACCAGAAATGCAAAAGACCATCGCTCAAAATGGAATTCATTGCTGAGCCCTCCGGTTTGCTTATACACCGTAGACCCCAACGGCACCACGCCCGTCTGCTCCGGCTCGCCGGCCGGAGCGGGATTGCTCACCCCGTCGCTGTAAATGATATTGCCGCTGGCGTCCCGCTTATAATCGAAACCCATGATCTGCCCATAAGGGAGCCCAACAACATTGCTGATGCTGACCTCACTCCCCCAGCGCGGATAGGCGCCGCCGATGACGATAGACGGCATCCCTCCGAGGTACAGGACCTTATTGTCGTTGATCGCCAGGTTGAAGCTAAGGTTCCACTTGAAGTTGGCCGTCAGCAACGGAACTCCCGTCACCCCCAGTTCGATCCCCCTGTTGCTCACCTTTCCGATGTTCTCCACCTGCTGGTTATATCCGGCAGTGGGACTGATCGTGACATCCACGATATCGTTTGTCGTCCGCTTGTCGTATCCTGTCACGTCGAAGCCTAACCGCTGATGCAACAGCTGGACCGCCAGCCCGACCTCCTTTTCCTCGATGCTCACCGGCCGCAGGTGCGCGTCCGGAATGACGCCGCCCGACGCTACATACCCCAGCTGCTGCCCACTCACCGTATAACTCTGGATGCCATAGGAGAGGACATTCTGATAGGGCGATGTGCCGTTAGACGACCCCGCATAGGAGGCCCGCAGCTTGGCCAGGCTCACCCAGGCCGGCAGCCGGAAGAGATCGGAGAAGACGAAGCTGCCGGAGAAAGACGGATACAGGAACTGGTCCGTATGGATGTTCAGCGTCGAGAACCAGTCACTACGCGCCGTGGCTGTCAGAAAAAGCAAATTCCTGTAGGAGAGGTCGGCGCTGCTGAAAAGCGAGTTCACCCGATAATGCTTGTCGATTGACGAAAAAGATTTGGTTACGATATCATTTTGACTGTAGTCGCCCGCGATCAGGAAAGGGCCCGCCGGCCGGTTGTTCGAGCCCGGGACGGCCCCGATACCGCTCAGATTATTGACATTGTCTTCCTGATTCCCGCCGGCCTCAATGCTGAAATTCCACTTCTCCCCGAAGGGTTTCTTGGCCCCGATCATAAATCCGCTGTTTAGTTCGTGGAAGTCGACCTCATACTGGGTCAGGTTCCCCCCATGGACTCCATCTGATCGCGTATACTCGACGCCGGAAGGGACGATCTGCGTTACGTCCAGCAAATAGGCGTCGTCAGCTATCTGCCCCTGAACGAAGAGCCAGTCCAACAGCTGATATTTTAGAGTAAGCCCGCCAGTTAGCCGGTTGCGCGATGTGGTATTCGAATAGTCGTAGGCAATATAATACGGGTTCTCGAAGTAGGGGTCCGTAGTGCCCGGCAGCCATTCGGTGCCGTCCGGAAGCACCCTGTGAGATTTCATCCAACGGATATCGAAGCTGCTGGCAAGATAAAGCGGCGGCGCCATCACATTGCCCGGATCATCCGACAGCGAAGCGCGGTTGTTCACCTGCTCGAAAACATAATCTGCCTTCAGGTCCATCTGCAGTCGGGGCGTGATGGAGAAAGTGGAATTGAAGTTAAGCCCTTGCTGGGTCATCGAGGAATTGGGGACGACCGTGCTTAGATAAAGGTTGGAAAGGCCCAGCCGGAAATGCCCCTTGTCATTCGCGCCCGTCAGCGCCACAGAGCTCTGATCCGTGACGGCCGTTTGGAAAAAATTCTCGAAGTTCCTGGGGGCAGCCCGATACGGATAGTTGTTGCCGAGATAGTTGACCGCTTTCGAACCATCCAGTTTCGCCCCCCAGCTATAATCCGAAGCGGCCTGCGCAGCCGCCATATTATCCGGCTTGATCCCCATGTCCCCCTGCCCGTACTGGTATTGATAATCCTGTTCGTCATCCACCCGGCTCACGGTAAAATTATTGTTCACCTGCACACCCAGCCCATGCGTCTTCGACCCGGATTTTGTCGTGATCAGGATAGCGCCATTTCCCCCGCGATAACCATACAACGCAGAAGCCGCCACCCCCTTGAGCACAACCACCGATTCGATATCGTCCGGGTTGATATTGGAAAGCCCGTCGCCCAGATCCGGGCCGCCCCACTGTCCCGGAGCACCTTGGTTAGTGTTGTCATAAGGCACCCCGTCGACGACGAATAAGGGCTGATTATTTCCACTCAGCGAAGCATTACCCCGGATCAGAACGCGGCTGCTCCCGTATGGCCCTGTGGCATTGTCCACCACATTCACGCCCGCCACCAGACCTGCGAGCGAATTACCGAAATTCACGGCCCTTGATTGTTGGAACGCCGCACCATCCAACTGGTCAGCCGAATAGCCCAACGATTTTTGCTGCTTCCCGATCCCCAGCGCGGTCACCAGCACCTCCGTCAGCGGCAGGTCCGACGGGTTCAGCACCACGCAGGAACGGACCGCCAGTCTCGCGGGGACTTCACGATTGCAATATCCTACGTACGAAAAAACCAGCATGTCGTCATTTCCTGCTTTAAGGCTGAATACCCCCTCCAGATCGGTGCTGGTTCCATTCCGGCTATTTTTGACGGTAACACTGACCCCTTCCAGAACCTTTCCATCCCGGTCCGTCACCCTGCCGCTGATCAGATCGGGGCGGGCATCGGCTGCCGGCTCATCAGCCGGTTCGTCCGTCGGATAGGCCAAACCTCTAACCGCCCCCGTATCCGCTGCCTTGACTTCCTTCCTTCGGTTCAGGATCACAAAAGTCCGCTCGTCCACTTTTTTGAATATGAGCCCGGTATTGTGCAGGACTTGCGACAGGATCTTTTCGACGCTGACATTGGCGGAGATTACCGGCATATTCACCGGCATCTGACCGATCTGTTGCTGAGAGAAGAGAAAGTAGACCCCTTTGGTCCGATTCAGCTCGATGAGCAAATCCATCAACGGCCTGCGCGCGGAGCCTTTGGACGCGGAATCAGCTGGACGTACGGCGGCATCACCGGCTCCCGTAACGGGAGCGGCCGGATGTGCTTGCTGAGAATAGACGGGCTGTTGGCTAAACCCCGTCAATAGTGCACAGAGAAAAAATCTCAGCCAGCCGTAGCCATTTGATTTTTTCATGCATGCAGCGTTTTGGTCAAAAGCGGGCAGAGCCCTTGTATATCGACTAACAAATTTTTGGTCTAATGAACCGTAGCCTTTATCGCGATCTTCCCGTCTTTGCGGATCACCTCGTAATCTGACGTGGTTTCCAGCGCCTGCAGAAAGACTTCGAGATTGTCATTGCGCACAATACCGGTAATCGTACTGTCGCCAATAGACTCATCCTCGAGCTCGATCTGGACGCCATACTGATCTTTTATGATCCCCACCACATCTTTCAGCGGGGTCTTGTCGAATAAGAGTTGATGTTGTTGCCAGGCCAGCAAACTGTCACTCTTGATCCCGCCCTTCTCCAGCCCTTTACCGTCCCACTGCACGAAATCACCCGGCACCATCGCGACGTCCCCGCCTTCCAGCGGATGGACGATCACGCTCCCCTCACGCAGCATCACATTATCCTTCTCGCCGCGATTGACCACATCGAACTGCGTACCGGTAACGATCACGTCAAAACGATCCGTATGCACAATAAACCGGCTCTTTTCCGGCGTCTTCTGAACATGAAAAAAAGCCTCCCCCTCCAACCAAACCTCCCGGTCCCCACCGCTCCGCCAACGCGAAGATAACCTTATCCGGCTATTAGCATTCATAGTCACCTCCGAACCGTCCGGAAGCGTCCGCAGCGTGACCTCACCATAAGCCGTCGCCAGCTGCTGCCGGCGCCCCATCATCCGAACCACGGTAATTCCACCCGTCACCACAACCAGGATGCAAGCTGCAGCCAACCACACCCGCCTTCTGAATGCACCCCGCACGACGCCATCCCCCACTCCCCCAATCCGCTCCAGCAACGCCGCCGTCGCCTGTTCCACCTTATCCCCTGCCACCGTCTTCTCCCTCAGCCTCGTAAGCTCCAATAAGGCCACCGCCTGCTCCAATACGACTTTCCTTTCCGGGCTCCCCGACGCCCAGTCCACCCAGAAGCTATCCGCTTCCCGGCCGGGCCCCAAATACCAGGACAGAAAAGATTCGTCCGTTAGTAGATCCTCTGGCTCTTGATAATCGTTTGACATGTTAGCTACTATATTACCTTCTGTGTATTATCTACATGTATCCGTAAAGATAATTTTGTAATTTACTTTTTGATTGTTTTTTTTATCCTTTTTATTTGCATTCCGGAATCTTAAGCCATTTTCCGGAGCCTTAAGCCACTACTACTGCCATTGGACCATGCCAAAGACGACATACTGCTATGGGAATCTTTCCGCAACGGGGATCGGGACGCATTCGCAACCCTCTTCCAACGTCATTATGATGGCCTCTGCCGCTATGGCGGCAAATTCGTCGACAATCCCAGCCTGGTGGAGGACTCCATTCAAGAGTTATTCATCGAGATTTGGCAATCCAAGTCCCGCATCCCAGTAGCGTCCATTCGTGCGTATCTTCTCAAATCATTGAAATACAAGCTATTGAAGACATACCGGCAGCGCCGGAGGTTCCTTCCCATCGGCGGCGGTCATAGCGCCTTCGAATGGAGCCATGAAGACCGGCTCATCGCCGTTGAGCGCGATGCCGAGAACAGCAGAAAAGTCCTGAACGCCCTTGACCGGCTCTCCAACCGGCAAAAGGAGATTGTGTACCTCAAGTACTTCCAAAATCTCAGCTATGAAGAGATCAGCGAAGTCATGAATATCAACTACCAGGTAGCCCGCAACCTGCTGTACCAGGCGATCAAGTCACTCAGAACCCTCCTCTGAACATTCCTGCCCGACGCCGGTTACATTTATTTTCGTTTTGGCACCTACCGTTGTATTTTCGCCCCGGTTTTATCCCGAGCGCATTTGTTTCACAACCCCAAAATAGTTGATTTATGAGCATGGTAGACTCATTCGAAAAGATCCCGGTAAAGATTTTTACCTCGTTGAACGAAGGCTCGGCCGCCATCGCCCGGGAGATCGCAAAGTTAATCCGCGAAAAAGACTCGAAAGGCCAGAAGACCGTTCTGGGCCTGGCCACCGGCTCCTCACCTAAATTACTCTACGCTGAGCTCGTCCGGCTCCACCGCGACGAAGGCCTCAGTTTTAAGAACGTTATCACCTTCAACCTCGACGAATACTACCCCATCGACAACGATGCCCTCCAGAGCTACAACCGTTTTATGAAGGAACAACTCTTCGGAAAGGTGGATATCGATCCCGCCAACTGCCATATTCCCAACGGGCAGTGGAAGAAGGAGGATATCAAGCAGCACTGCATCGAATACGAACAGCTCATTGCCAAATCCGGCGGCGTCGATCTCCAGATCCTCGGGATCGGCAACAATGGCCATATCGGCTTTAACGAGCCGGGGTCCAGCATCTATTCCCGCACCCGCCTCATGCCCCTGGCCAATTCCACCCGGATCACCAACTCCCAGGATTTCCAGAATATTTCCCAGGTCCCCCGGCTCGCCATCACCATGGGCATCAGTACTATCCTTAGCGCCCGTCGCATCATCCTCATGGCCTGGGGCCAGCTCAAAGCCCCCGTTGTCCAGAAGGCAGTGGAAGGCAACGTCACCGAACAGATCCCTGCTTCCCTTCTCCAGCAGCATAATGACTGTACGTTCTATCTTGACGAAGTAGCCGCATCCGAACTCACCCGCTTCAAGTCCCCCTGGCTCACCGGCGATACCGCCTGGACCCCG
>DATMLR010000249.1:0-3321 GCA_035570015.1 Puia sp. | reverse complement strand
CGTCTGCTGCGAATTTTTCGGCTGTCTTTGCCATGTTCTCCGGGGTCCCGATGCCGATGGTGAGGTCTGTTTCAAGTTCCTTTTGGCGGCCGCCAAGATAGCGGTACAGCGGCTGGCCGGCGGTAAATGCCGCCACGTCGTGGAGGGCCATGTCGAAGGCGCTTTTGATCGTGGCATTGAAAGCCGTAAAGTCGTGCAGTTCCTGCATCCGGGTTTCGATATCAAGGGCGTCTTTTCCTTTCCAGCATCTCGCGAAGTCTTTAGCCATTTCGAAACATGTGTTCTGGGTTTCTCCTACGATCATAGGAAAGGCGGAGCATTCGCCGACACCGTAGTAGCCGGTATCGGTGTGGATGCGGATCAAGATGTTCTGTGCATAGTTCATGGTGCCCGTTGCAATAGTGAAAGGTTGCATGGGGATGCTGAACTTATAAATATCGGTGTTGAGGATACGCATGGAGGATAGTTAGTTGCCTTTGTAGCCGGCGCCGTAGACGACGCGGCCGGATTTTGCGCCGGTATGGGTACCGGATTTGAGTACCTGGGTTCCATTGACAAAAACGTCCGTGACGCCCGTGGCCAGCTGATGAGGTTTTTCGTAGGTGGAATTGGCGCGGATGGTGGCCGGGTCGAAGACGACGATATCTGCATAGTTACCGACCTTCAGCTCCCCTCTTCTGTTCAAGCGGAGTTTTTCCGCGGGCATGCCGGTGAGTTTGTGGATGGCTTCTTCGAGGGGGATAAGGTTCTCATCGCGGACATAGGTCCCGAGCAGTTTTGCAAAGTTTCCGTAGGCCCGGGGGTGGCAGCTGTTTTTTAGGAAAACGCCTTCCGGCGCCATGCTGGCCTCGTCGGAGCCGAAGGTCATGTAGGGCAGCCGGATTTCTTTCTTCACGTTGTCTTCGCTCATCAGGAAATAGATGACCTCAACGCGGGAGTGGTCCTGGATTACGAGGTCGATGATGGTTTCTTCGGGTGTCGTATGGCGCATGTTGGCGATCTCGCTCAGACGTTTACCGGTGAGATATTTGACGGAGTCATTCCTGAAGCCGGTGCAGATGATGTTGTCGGCGCCCGCGCCAAGGTAGAGGTTCTCCCATTTATCGGATGGGGTCTTCATTTCCTTGACTACCCTGGCCCGGATAGCGGGGTTTTGGAGGCGTTCGATCCATTTGTCGGTGCCGCCTGCCTGGACGTCGGTAGGCATGGAGGCGTCGAAACCGGTGGCGCCCGCGGTGTACGTGTACATACAGGCGGAGATATCGAGCCCGGCGGCACGTGCGCTGTCTATTTTCCTGATCAGGGAATCCATCTTATACCAGTTGTTTTTGCCGGCCGCCTTGAGGTGATAAAAGATGGCGGGGATCCGGGCGTCATGGGAGATCCGGATCAGCTCGTCGGCGCCCTGTAGCAGTTGATTGCCTTCGCTGCGGATATGAGAGATATAGCAGCCGCCGTAGGCGGCGGCGACCTTGCATATCGCGATCAGCTCGGGTGTTTTGGCATAACTGCCCGGGGCATAGATAAGAGCGGAGCCGATGCCGAGAGCTCCGTCTTCCATGGCCTGGCGGGTCAGGGTTTTCATTTTCTCCAGCTGTGCCGAGTCCGGGGTACGATCGTCAAATCCGACGACGTTCTCGCGGATGGTGGCGGCGCCGACAAAGGAGGCGACATTGGTGGAGACGCCTTTCGTTTGCAGGGTTTGGAGATAGTCCTTCAGCGAAGTCCATGTCACGTTATATTTAATGTCACCTTCCCCCCGCTGTTCCATGGCTTTCATGGAGTCGGTATTGGGGCCTTCGGAGCTGCCTTCGCCGAATATTTCGAGCGTGACGCCCTGGCGGATTGCGCCCATAGACCGGCCGTCCTGAAGGAGGGATTGCATCGACTGGCTCTGCATATCGATGAAACCTGGGCTCACGGCCGTGCCTTTGGCGTCGATATTATTGGTTGCCTCAGCGCCCGAGAGGTCGCCGATGTAAGCAATGGTGTCCCCGCTAACGGCGATGTCCCCTTTGTATGGGGTCTTGCCGGTACCGTCATAGATCATCCCGTTCCGGATGATGGTGTCGTAGTGGGGTTTAGTTTGGCAGGAGAAAAGCAGGAGCAATCCCGCCCATGTGCAGTGGTATTTTCTCATGTGCCGAAGGTAAAGAAAAATAGGTTTCCCTACCTTTGGCGGCAAATTGGGATTTGATGGTATCATTTGAGAATACGGAGAACGCGTTTGAATATAAATCGGATAAAGAGTTAAAGCGAGCCGCGATATTGTTTCGCACCATGGGGTATTCGCCGCTGGTCTGGCTGGGGACGCGGCTGACGCCATGGCTGGTGCGGTCGGGGCTGCCGGTGAAGGAGATGATCCGCAAGACTCTTTTTGCGCAGTTCGTCGGCGGTGAGACATTGGAAGAGACCGCGGCGGTGGCGAAAAAGCTTGGCGAATATCATGTGCAGGTGATCCTGGACTATGGAGTAGAAGGTGGGAATGATGGTGAGGAAGGATTCGATCATGCCGTGGGGGAATTCAATCGCGTCATCGACTATGCGGCTACCCAGCCGAACATCCCGTTGATGAGCGTAAAGGTGACAGGGATCGCGCGGTTCTCGTTACTGGAGAAGCTGGATGCGGGAATGAAAGTTTATCCGGGTAGTCTCATGAAACGGTATGAGCGGGTGCTGGCAGATCTGACGGAGGTAGAGCGGACTGAATGGGAACGGGTGGTGGAGCGGATGCGGCTTATTGTCCGGGAAGGGGCGGAGCAGAATGTCGGTGTGCTGGTTGATGCGGAGGAGACCTGGATCCAGGACCCGGTGGATGTGCTTACGATCCGGATGATGGATGAGTTCAACCGGGGCCGGACGGTGGTATATAATACAATCCAGCTGTATCGAGAGGACCGGCTGGCATTTCTGAAGGATTCGCATGAAGCCGCGGAGCAGCGCGGGTTTATCCTGGGCGTCAAGCTGGTGCGTGGAGCTTACATGGAAAAGGAGCGGAAGCGGGCCGCGGCGATGGGGTATGCTTCGCCGATCCAGCCGGATAAGGGCGCGACGGACCGGGACTATGATGCGGGGGTGGAGTTCTGTATCGGCCGGCTGGACAGGATAGCGCTGATCGTGGCTTCGCATAATGAGCACAGTAATTTGTATGCGGTGGAGCTATTGCAGCGGAAGGGGCTGCCGTTGGGGCATCCACATGTTCACTTCTCGCAGTTGTATGGGATGAGCGATAATATCACGTTCAACCTGGCGAAGGCGGGGTGTGCGGTAAGCAAATATTTACCTTTTGGGCCCATCGGGGATGTGGTGCCGTACCTGATG
>DATMLR010000248.1:0-3380 GCA_035570015.1 Puia sp. | reverse complement strand
CTCGCCTTCCATAAAGATCACCGGGTCTTCTTCGTAGCGGATCGCCTGCTTGAGGAGCCCCTTGGCGTCATAGCCATTGCTGGGGGAAACGACCTTGATCCCGGGGATATTGGCATAATAGCTTTCAAAGGCGGTGGAATGTTGGGCGCCCAGTTGCCCGGCGGAGCCGTTAGGGCCGCGGAAGACGATGGGGCAGCCTACCTGACCGCCGCTCATCGCCAGCATCTTGGAGGCGGTATTGAGGATCTGGTCGAGCGCCAGGACCGCGAAGTTCCAGGTCATGAATTCGACAATGGGCCGCAAACCGTTTTGGGCCGCCCCTACCCCAACGGCGGTGAAACCCAGCTCGGAGATGGGGGTGTCAATGACCCTCTTGGGCCCGAATTCATCGAGCATCCCCTGGCTTACCTTATAAGCACCATTGTATTCCGCCACTTCCTCACCCATTAAGAAAACGCGGTCATCGCGCCGCATTTCTTCAACCATGGCCTCACGTAGCGCCTCCCGGAAAGCGATTTGTCTCATACTGAAATATTTAATTTGGGCCGGACCCATCCTGCGGGCCGGATCCATGTTCCGATTTGCGAGCCGCAAAAATATCCCATGTCGGGGATATTATCAAATCGCGTTATTACCGAAGATTACCCAATAGCAAAAAAAATTATATATATCTTCGGTGACGACAAAACACCAAATATGAAAAAGCTATTGCTGCCCGTTCTGTTGCTGACAGTCCTTACCAGTACCGCTATAAAATTAGCGCCCGGAACGCTCACTCCCGACGAACGAAAATTTGCCATCGACTATTACGAGAAGACCAAGGCCCGGCTGTTGGCGGATGTGAAAGGCCTAAGCCAGCATCAGCTGAATTGGAAAGCAGACACGAGCCGTTGGTCGGTCTATCAATGCACGGAACATATCGCGTTGTCGGAGCGGTTGTTCTGGCAGTGGATCCAGATGACGCTGCATCAGGCGGCAAATCCGGATAAGCGGAGCGATGACAAAAATACCACCGACGATCTGATATCGAAGATGACCGACCGGTCGCATAAATTTCAGGCGCCGGAGATGTTACGGCCGGGTGTACAGTTTCCGAGTGAAGATGCCGCGATTCAGGCGTTTGTCCTCCGCCGTGACTCAACCATCGAATATATAAAGGCGACCCAGGACGACCTCAAGGATCATTTTGTTGCCCATCCATTATTTGGAACGGTTGACCTGTATCAGGTGCTCATCCTGCTTGCAGCGCATTCCGCCCGGCACACGTTGCAACTGGAAGAAGTCATGGCGTCGCCGGGATTCCCAAAGAACTAAAAACTTATGCAGCCTACCATTCTGAACCTCGAAAAGATCATTCACATCTATTCGCCGCGGCTGGCGGCGGTGCCGGAACTTGTGTACGCCGAGAAGCCGCAGCCGGAGAGGTGGAGCAAAAAGGAGATCGTGGGCCATCTGGTGGATTCGGCTCAAAACAATATCCGCCGCTTCATTGTCGCTCAATACGAGGATTGTCCGACCATCGGGTATGCACAGGACGCCTGGGTGGCCTGTTCCGATTATCAGCATTATGCGATCGGGGACCTGATCATGCTATGGACCCTGCTGAACCGGCATATCGTCATCGTATTGCGGCACATGAGTGACGCGGCGGCGCAGCGATTGTGTTCAATGGGTGGGCAGCCGCAAAGTCTCGAGTGGGTTGCGGCAGATTATTGCAACCACCTTTTGCATCACTTGCATCAAATCCTGGATCTCGAACCGATTGCCTATCCGTGAGGCTGGCCGGGGGCGCAACCCTTACGCCGGCCGGGGGCGCAACCCTTACGCCTCTTCGAAAGTGAGCATAAAGCTCGTCCCTTCGCCTAACTGGGAGCTGACGTCGATGCCGGCACGATGGGACTGGAGGATATTCCAGGTCGCGGCAAGCCCGAGGCCGAACCCGTTGGCCTTGGAGGTAAAGTAAGGTTCGAAGATGCGGGAGAGGTTCTCTTCGGGGATGCCGGTGCCGTTATCGTTGATATACATCCGGTAGTGGGGACCCTCTTTTCGGATAGAAATGGTGATGACACCGGACTGGGCGGGGACGGCTTCCACTGCATTGATGAGGATATTGAGGAGAGCGATCTTTAGTTTTTCACGGTCGGCCATGACAAAGGCCGGCTGGTCGGGATAGGTCAGATCGAGCCGGATGTTCTTCAGGGAGATGCGGTCGGAAGCGGCGGACAGCGTGGCGTTGACGATATCCTGCAGACCGGCGCGCTGGAGCGAGATCTCGGCGGGTCGGGATAGGTCAAGCAATTCGGAAATGAGACTGTCGATCCGGCCACAATTACGGGCAATGATCTCGAGATAGATCGTAGCGTCACCGCCGGTGATCTCCGGCTTTAACTGTTCAACAGAAAGATTGATATTGGTGAGCGGATTCCGTACCTCATGTGCAAGGGTGCGGAGGAGCGTTGCCGTCGAGCGCAACTTTTCGATCTGAAAGGTAGCCCGTTCGATCCGCTTGAGGTTGGTGATGTCGTGGATGATCCCCTGGATATATCGTTCGCCGGAAGGATAGGTCTCCCGGGCAATGGAGAGGATACAATTCTTTTTCTCCTTATTACGGGTCATCAGCTCCACTTCGAGGTCTTCGACCTCCTCCGCCAAGGCCAGCTTGTCCCGCAGCTGCTGCGCCGCTTCGCGCCGGGCGAAGAGGTGGTATAGGCTCAGGCGCATGATCTCCTCTTTGCTGTATTTCAAAAGCTCGCAGGTCGCGCTGTTGACGTCCCGGAAGACGAGGTCTTCACCGGTCAGGAAAACGGAGTCCTTGGACCGTTCGAACATGCTCCGGAATTTGCGTTCATTACTCTTCAGCGCTTTAATATAGGCACTTCTATCCAGGGCATAGCGGATACAGCGGTCCAGCTTTTCCGTATTGATCTCTGATTTCACGAGGAAATCGACCGCACCGCTGGTCATAGCCTGGATGTCGACGTCGCGGCTGCCGATCCCGGTAAGGAGGATCAGCGGCTCTTCACAGCCCATGGACTTGGCATCGTGCAAGAGTTCAAGGCCGGTCCGTGCTCCCAGCAGATAGTCTACAAAATAGATGTCATAGGCGGCCAGGGATATCCGGTGTAGGGCATCCGCATAGTCGTAGCACCAATCGATCCGGAACCTTTTGTCGGGGATATCGTTGATAGAAGCCTGAATGATCAGAAAATCGTCCTGGTCGTCCTCAATGATCAAGATCCGTGTCGGCGAGTTGGGCATACGACTAAGATAATGAATTCGTATTTATTTCAACTGCCGATGGCGTCTCCTTCCTGGGCGCCTGCAGGGGCAGAGAGACGATAAAGACGGCGCCTTCTCCCGGCCGGCCGATCGCCGAGATA
>DATMLR010000247.1:0-22749 GCA_035570015.1 Puia sp. | reverse complement strand
CATTATGACCGATGGAAACATCATTCCCGATCCGCACTTTCGTCTTCTGATACGTGGCATGGATCACTACGCCGTCCTGGATGTTGACCTTATCCCCGATTTGGATGCTCCCCACGTCTCCTCTTACCACGGCGTTGAACCAGATACTGCAGTGATCCCCGATCTCTACCTCACCCACGACAGTTGCATTAGGTGCAACGAAACAACTATGGCCAAAGTGAGGGACCTTCCCTTCTACCGGCAGAATAACTGGCATGGCTTTTTTTCAAATTTACGAACTTTGCTACACGATGAACGGGAATAAATCTGAAACGCGGCGCCTCTTCTTTCGGCATGTTGCGCAAACTTCACCCAGTCCGCTGGGGCTCGAGATTGAAAAAGCAGAAGGCGTATACCTGTACGATACTTCCGGTAAAATCTATCTGGATTTGATCGGCGGCATCAGCGTCGCGAATACCGGTCATCGCCATCCCAGCGTCATTCAGGCGGTCCGCGACCAACTGGACCGCTATTTGCACGTCATGGTGTATGGCGAATTGATTCAGTCGCCCCAGGTGCAATACGCCACCTTGCTGGCGGCCAGTCTGCCGCCATCGCTCAACACCGTCTATTTTACCAACAGCGGTGCGGAGGCGGCGGAAGGGGCGATGAAGCTGGCCAAACGCGTGACCGGGCGAACCGAGATCATCGCTTTTCACAGGTCCTATCATGGCTCCACCCAAGGCGCTCTAAGTCTCATGGGGGATGAATATTGGCGAAACGCTTTCCGGCCCCTGCTTCCGGGCATTCTGCATGAAGAGTATAACTCCGCCGGCGCGCTGAATGCGATTAGTAACAATACAGCTTGCGTCTTTGCCGAAACGGTCCAGGCTGAAAGCGGTGTTCATGCACCCGATCCGCAATGGCTGCAACGGCTCCGCGACAAATGCCGGGAGACCGGGGCACTTCTGGTGCTGGACGAGATCCAGGTCGGATTCGGTCGGACCGGGATCCTGTGGGGCTTTTCCCGGTTCGATGTCGTACCCGATATTTTGCTGCTGGGCAAAGCCCTGGGTGGCGGTTTGCCTCTGGGTGCTTTTATCGCCGACCAATCCCTCATGGCCACGTTGACCGATCAGCCGGTTTTGGGCCATATCACCACATTCGGAGGCCACCCTGTTTGCTGTGCGGCGGGGTTAGCTTCCCTTCAGGCGCTGTTACGGCAGGGATGGATCGAAGAAGTAGGAAAAAAGGAGGAGCTGTTCCGGCAACTGCTGGTACACCCGGCGATTCGCGCGGTTCGGAGCTGTGGGCTACTGATCGCCGTGGAGTTCGGGAGTTCCGGGGAAAGCAAGCGAATCATCGACGCGTGTATCCGGAAAGGTCTATTGACGGATTGGTTCTTGTTTGCCCCGGAATGTATGCGGATCGCGCCGCCGCTTACGATCACCGACCAGCAGATCGGGTCCGCCTGCGAAATTATCTTATCCGCAATCAGCGAGCGTTAAGAAGTTTTCGTCAATTTCCTGCATATTTTGACTACCTTTATTGTAGAATTATTTTGACAATCGTCCTCCTCATAGCCCCGTCATAGCCGGGTGTTTTTCCCTTCTGTCGTCTCCCCGCGGATATGTGTAGCGTCCGTCTGACGCTAAAATATCTAACCTTAAAACGATCTCTATGTCACAGTATTTAGAACAGAAGGAACTGTTTGACAGGGTTCTGCATCTGGGTGAGGACGAAAGGCAGGACCCGATGCTGGCGATCGAGCGGTTCTTCGGCGATTATCGGTTACATGAATGGCGGCACCACCTTTGGACCATGGTCGAGACCTGTCTCACGACAGACAACGATGGTTTTAGCGATGCGGAGGAACGGGGTAATCTCCTATTACATTACCGGGACCTTGAACGCTTGCTGGAAGCCAGCGCCTTGTTGCTGATCAAGCGGGGGCAAAAGCCGGGTATACGCGACTTCGAAAAAAGTTTGTGACCCGGAAATCCAAATCGGCTCAATTTTCGTATGTACCTCAGAATGTGAAGAATAATTTTGGCTAGGAATTTGATTAGTCGGTCCCCGCCGCAAGGCGGGGATTTTTTTGTGACAGCTCATCCCCGGGATATCGTACATTAGGCCTATGAGACGCGCGCCCCTTCTTCTCATTTCCCTTCTGCTTTGTACCCTGGCGTTGGGCCAGGCGCCTTTCCCCGAACGTTATTATGTCTTTATCAGCAAAGCCAGGAACTGTCGGCAGAAAAATCAATATCTGGCTTCCGGCCGGTACTATGATAGTGCCTTTCGGTCGGCTGAGGGCCGGGGCCGGGCCGCCGATTTCTACGATGCCGCTTGTTCCTGGGCGCTTGGGGGCGATATTGACCAGGCCTTTGCCGATCTCTACCTCGCCGTTCGCCGGGGAAACTGGGCAAGACCGGAAGAGGCCGCAAAAGATGATGATCTGGCGTCATTGCGGGCCGACAAGCGCTGGCCGGACGTTCTCGATCGGATGAAGTTGAACAAGATGGAGCAGGAAGGCAAGTTCGACCGGGCATTGCAGGATACCCTCAATCAGATCTATACAAAGGATCAGGGAGGGCGGCTGGCGATCGACAGCATCCAGAAACGATACGGGCAGGATTCCAAACAACTGGATTCCTTGTGGGAATCGATCAGCCGCAATGATTCGGCCGACCTCGTACGCATTCTCGAGATCCTTGAACGCCGCAGCTGGCCGCCTCCCGATGAGGTCGGGGAGCAGGCTTCGATGGCCGTCTTTTTAGTACTCCAGCATGCGGATTCGGAGATACATGCCATCTATGTCCCCATCATGCGAGCGGCAGTTCAGCGGGGTGCGGCGCGACCGGAAGACCTCGCCTTAATGGAGGACCGCCTGTTGACCGAACAAGGTAAACCTCAGTTGTATGGCAGTCAGGTCAAAACGGACGTCACCGGTAAAGCGTCGTTTTTCCCGATCGCCGACGAACCCAACGTCGACAAACGCCGGGCCTCCGTCGGGTTGGAGCCCCTGGAAAGCTATGCGCGCTATTTCGGGATCGACTATCACCTCCCCAGCAAGTGATATACCAGAGCCGCGAGCAGACTGCCGAGTATCGGTCCCAGGACCGGCACCCAAGCATAACTCCAGTCGCTGTTGCGCTTACCCGGTATCGGAAGTAACGCGTGCATGATACGCGGTCCCAGGTCCCGGGCGGGATTGATGGCGTACCCAGTTGGTCCGCCGGGCCCAAGCCCGATGCCCAGCACAAGCAGGGCCACCGGCAGTCCATCCAGGGCGCCCAGACTGCTGGTAGGGGTAGCAATAAATAAAGCGCCAAAGACCAGCGTAAAGGTGGCGAGGGTCTCCGTCACCACGTTGTCCACGTAATTACGGATAGCCGGCGCCGTGCAGAATACGGCCAGTTTGAGATTCGCATCCTGGGTAGGCCCAAAATGTCCCCTGTAGCACACCCATGCCGCCGTCGAACCGATCATTGCGCCCAGGAATTGAGCGGCCAGATAGGTGGGAACGATGCTTAGCGGGATTTTATTCAGGACGGCGAAAGCGATGGTCACCGCCGGGTTGAGATGCGACTTGCTGGCTGAAGCCGAAACGAAGACACCGATGAAAACCGCCATCGCCCAACCGAAACTAATGACGATCCAGCCGCTGTTTTGTCCTTTGGATTTGGCGAGTACGACATTGCTGACGACGGTTTGGCCAAAGAAGACGAGGAGACCGGTTCCGATCATTTCACCGAAGAAAGGGGTCATACTGTAGAGTTTATTGGTGTTGGAAGATCCGGCAGATAGTTGTGGGCCAGCTCCCGGAATAAATGGATTTGTTGGGTCTGCCAGGTCCCATCCCGGCCCAGTTCCGCCGCAAGCAGGGATGCCGCCAGCGGTGCGCATTCTATGGCCGCCGCCGCATCCAGTAGAAGCGATCGCGTCCGCCGGCTAAGCGCGTCTTCCACGGTCATACACAGCTCTTCCCGAGCCGCCCAGACGATGTCCGCCTGAATATAGGGTAGGCGGGGATGCAGTGGCTTTTCCCATTCCGGGTTGGAGGCCGCCACGGCAGGGATACCCCCGACTTCACCGTCATAAATGGGCAATGTCTCCGTGACACAGCTTCTTTCAGGAAGCCCTAACCGTTGTATCGCCTTGTTCACCGTGTCTTCCGCCATCCGCCGATACGTCGTCCATTTCCCTCCCGTGATCGTGATCAGGCCCGATCCGGCCACCAGGATGAGGTGATCGCGGGCCAGTTCGGCGGTCTTCCTGCTGCTGCTCTTTACCAGCGGCCGCAGCCCCGCAAAGATGCTGCGGATATCCTTTCGCGTTGGTACCTTTTGAAGATAACGCCCGATCTGCTCCAATATGAAGTCGATTTCCGCGGGAAGCGCCTGCGGCTCGATCGTCGGCTGACTGACCGGCGTATCCGTCGTACCGATAATGATTTTGTCATGCCAGGGTACGGCAAATAATACCCGCCCGTCATCGGTGTGCGGAACGAGGATCGCCGACTGTCCGGGCAAAAAACTTTTATCGAGGATAAGATGTACCCCCTGGCTCGGCGCAATCACCGGCTCCGCATTGGGATCATCCAGCCGAAGGATGCTGTCGGTGAAGACGCCGGTTGCATTGATGACCGCTTTTGCGGTGACCTCATAAGATTGTCCATTCAATTGGTCGACAGCCCGCACCCCCGTGATCCGGCCGTCGGTTTTTATCAGTCCCTCCACCCGGCAATAATTCAGGAGAACGGCTCCCTGACCAGCGGCAGTCTGCGCCAGGCTTATCGCCAGCCGTGCATCATCAAACTGTCCGTCGTGATAGAGCACACCGCCCCGCAGGCCGTCGGCATCCAGGGTCGGGGCAAGCTCGAGGACCTCTTCCCGCGACAGCCACCGCGACTTACCCAACCCAAGCTCACCGGCCATCCAGTCATAGACCTTGAGCCCGACACCATAGTAGGGCCCTTCCCACCATTTGTAATTGGGCACGATAAAGGACTGGTTCTTGACCAGATGCGGCGCATTGCGGCAAAGGATCCCGCGTTCATGCAGCGCTTCGGTCACCAGCTTTATGTTGCCTTGCTGCAGGTAACGGACACCGCCATGGATGAGCTTAGTCGCACGCGATGAAGTTCCTTTGGCGAAATCATATTCTTCCAGAAGCAAGGTGCTGAAGCCGCGGGAGGCGGCATCAACCGCTACCCCCAATCCCGTAGCGCCGCCCCCGATAATGCAGAAGTCCCAGGGCTGAGCGCCTTTCGCCGTCAGGGCTTGGATCATATTGTGCCGGTTCATCATTCTGTCCACGCAATCGCCGCTTTGATGGCCCGGCGCCAGCCTTTTAACAAATCCGCAACCTGGTTGTTATCCATTGCCGGAATGAAACGCCGGTCGACCGCCCATTGCTGTTGCAGTTCCTCCACCGACCCCCAGTAACCAATCCCCAGCCCAGCCAGATAAGCGGCGCCCAATGCGGTGGTCTCAGTGACGGTAGGACGAATGACCGGCACCTGCAAAATATCAGATTGAAATTGCATCAGCAGATCGTTGGCCGTGGCGCCGCCATCGACCCGCAACTCCCGGAGGACGATGCCGCTATCGGCTTCCATTGCTTTGAGGACATCGTAAGTCTGATAGGCGATGCTCTCCAGTGCGGCCCGGGCAATATGCGCCTGGCGTGTCCCGCGGGTCATGCCGAATATCGTTCCGCGCGCATATTGATTCCAGTGAGGCGCTCCCAATCCGGCAAAGGCCGGAACGACATAGACCCCTTCGGTATCTGACACGCTATTTGCCAGCGCTTCAACCTCCCCGGAAGAGCGGATGAAGTGAATTCCATCCCGGAGCCATTGCACTACCGCCCCGGCAATGAAGATACTGCCCTCCAACGCATATTCGGTCCGGCCCCCGCGAGTCCAGGCAATCGTGGTCAGAAGATTGTTTTGTGACCGCACGGCTGTCCCGCCGGTGTGCATCAGCAGGAAACAACCGGTACCATACGTATTCTTCACCATCCCCGGCTGCGTGCAAAGTTGCCCAAAAAGCGCCGCCTGCTGATCCCCCGCAATGCCGGCGATCGGGACTCCCACCGACCCGGGCGCCATAATGCTGGCCGTCGTGCCGTACACTTCACTGGAGGCCCGCACCTCCGGCAGGATCGCCGCCGGGATATCGAAAAGCCGTAGGAGTTCAGGGTCCCACTGCCCCGTATGGATATTGAGCAGCAGTGTCCTGGAGGCATTCGTGCTGTCCGTAATATGCAGCTTGCCGCCGGTCAGCTTCCAGACCAGCCAGCTGTCCACCGTCCCAAAGGCGAGTTCCCCCCGCTCCGCGCGGGTCCTTGCACCCGGCACCTGATCCAATATCCACTTTAGCTTGGTAGCGGAGAAATAGGCGTCGATCACCAGCCCCGTCCGCTCGCTGATCATCGGCGAGAGCCCCTGTGCCTTCAGGTCGTCACAATACGCCGCGGTACGGCGGTCCTGCCAGACGATCGCAGGATGGAGCGGACGGCCCGTTGATCGTTCCCAAACGATAACGGTCTCGCGCTGGTTGGTGATCCCGATAGCGGCAATATCTTTTGTCGTGATGCCGGCCTTTGCCAGTACTTCCGCCAATACGCCATATTGAGAGGACCAGATCTCTTCCGGGTCATGCTCCACCCAGCCGGGTTGGGGATAATGCTGTTGGAACTCCTTTTGGGCTATCTGGCGGATCCGGCCACTCCGGTCGAACAGAATGGCCCTTGAACTGGTGGTGCCCTGATCCAGGGCTAAAATGAAGGATTCGGGCATGTAATCGTTGTTTACCAGCCCTAAAGTAGGGAAAATCATGGTCAAAAATTTATTTGCAACTCTCCAATCTTTCTATTTACTTTGTATTTCAAAGTACTTTTTTATGGATCACCCCTCCCCGGCAGATCAGTCCCTCGAAACCTTGCAGGATATCAAGCGGATAATGGAGCGCAGTTCACGCTTTATTTCCCTGAGTGGATTGAGCGGCGTAAGCGCGGGCATTTGCGCATTGATCGGCGCCTGGATTGCCCACGGCTGGATCGCGGAGTATTATGGCGGCGGCAACTTTATCTCGCGGATATTCAATCAGCACCAAAGAGCAAACGAGCTGAAGTGGAAGCTGATCGAGCTGGCGGCGGCCGTGCTGATCGCCGCCATCACCACCGCTGCCCTGATGACATGGCGGAAGGCGCGGAAGAGCAAGCTGCCCATCTGGGACCATACTTCACGGCGCCTGGCCATCAATATGCTGATCCCGCTCATAACCGGTGGCTTCTTTGTAATGGGATTGTTGTACCGGTCTGACTGGGAATATGTCGCTCCGAGCTGTCTCGTCTTCTACGGTCTTGCGCTGGTGAACGCCAGTAAATATACGTTGACGGATATTCGCTATCTGGGATTGCTGGAAATCGCACTGGGCTGCATTTGTATGTATTACCCCCACGACGGTCTGTACTTCTGGGCGGGCGGTTTCGGTGTCCTGCACATCGTATACGGTCTGATCATGTGGTGGAAATATGAGAAGTCATGAAGAATCCGATCGGAAACCTCAATAAAGTATTCGACAGCCGCATTCGGATGGGGGTGATGAGCGTCCTGCTGATGAATGTGGAGGTCAGTTTTAACGAACTGAAACAATTGCTGGAACTGACGGACGGGAACCTGGCTTCGCACCTGATCAATCTCGAAGAGAATGGTTTTGTAAAGGTTCACAAGGGGTTCATCGGCCGGAAAACAAATACGACCTATTCCATCACGAAGGCAGGGGAGAAAGCATTCAAGGACCATCTCCAGGCGCTGGAGAACATGATCCGCGGAATGGGGGGGACCTAGGGGAGGGTTTTTTGGGTACATGCACTTTGAAATGCAAAGCACTTTTATAAATATGAAATCGATGATCATAACACGCTTAACGCAAATCCGCTCGCTTGGGTCGAGCCTCCTGGGCATGACCTTACTTCTCCCGGCCAGCTATTTTATGCTGACGTTGACCGCGCGTGTCTTCGGGGCGAAAGGTCCTTACTATTTCATTGCCCCGTCATTCCTGCAGTCGCCCTTTAACCTGTTTGCCTTTCATAAAGCGCAGTTCATTGTCTGCACCGTGCTGTTGGCTACTGTCTTTAACCTATGGGCGTACCAACGGCGGCGTCACTGGCTCAATGCGGCGATTGCCTTCCAGGGAGTTTTGTTGCTGGTGCTTTTGTTTTGCTACACGCTTGTCCAACATATTCGCTATGAAAATTAAAATGATCCTGCTTTCCCCGTTCCCGGCCATTGCATGAAAAAGAAAAATTAATATGGAACGAACGAAATTCTCCTTGCACAGCCGCCTGAGGAGCTTCAGGTTTGCTCTTGCCGGCTTCCGCGAGCTGCTGATCCGCGAACACAACGCCCGGATCCACCTTGCGGCTACGGTGGGCGTCATCGTCGCGGGCTTTGTCTTCAGGGTTTCCACGACCGAAGCTGCCGTGCTTGTTGTGGTCACGGGCGGAGTATGGATAACCGAGATCCTCAACACTTGTGTCGAACGGGTCATGGACTTTCTCTATCCCGAAGACCATCCTGAAATTAAATACATCAAAGACCTGGCCGCCGGCGCCGTGTTGGCGGCAGCCTTTACGGCGGTTGTTGCCGGCTTGTTAATCTTTATACCCAAATTGTTATGACTAACTTACCTCTCCCATCGCCGTTTCGGCGGCGGTGGTTTTTCCAAAGGTCGGAGACCGACCAGATACTTACCGTTTCGTCGCTGTTCAGCTGTCTGCTGGTGGTGGCACGTATCCTCCATACCGGGAGTTTGGCTTTTATCTTTATGCCCTGGAATCTTTTCCTGGCTTATGCGCCCTATTATATTTCGACCATGGTCACCCGAAGAGCGGTGATGGGGAACAGGCTGGTGACGATCATTGGTTTGATACTCTGGCTCCTCTTCATCCCCAACGCGTTTTATATCCTCACGGACCTCTATCACCTTGCAGACGGTCATCGCAACAGCCGGGTGCCGGAATGGTTCGACCTGGTCCTGATCCTTTCTTTTGCGTGGAACGGGCTCCTGCTGGGCGTGCTGTCGACGCGGCAAGTGGAGCGGTTGCTGGCGCCGGATGCCTCCTTAACTGGACGTTTGGTCTTCCTTTATCCGGTGATGTGGCTGAACGCGCTGGGTGTTTATATCGGCCGGTATCTTCGCTACAACAGCTGGGATATCGTCACCAACCCTGTCGACCTGTTGGGCGATATTACCCGCATGATCGCACACCCCCTTCGTTACCACGATGCCTGGGGGATGATCTTTTGTTATTCCATTTTATTAACCATTATGTATAGTCTTCTGAATAAAAATCACTAACCATGGAAAATGTAATCAGTCAATTCTGGAACCGGAACCGGATCGTACTTAAGAGTTTCTGGATCGGCTTCCTCGTAATCCTTTTGCTCATCCCTACTTTTCTCATCAACGGGCTAGTTACCGAACGCCAGGATCGCGAGCGGGCGGCGGTGGCGGAGATCAGCTCCAGATGGGCGGGCGCCCAGACGGTGACGGGCCCGGTCATCGGCATCCCATACATGGAAGCGGTTTCCGATAACTCCGGCGGCTCCAAAGCCGAGAGACGCTGGGCCTACTTTCTTCCGGCCCGGCTTGAGATCAGCACCCGGATAGTGCCCGAAAAGCGATATCGCGGCATTTACAAGGTGATCGTTTATACGACGGAGTTGCAGGTCCGGTGCCACTATGATAGTCTGCACCTACAGGATCTCGGTCTTTCCGCGGACAAAATGGTCTGGTCGGAGGCGGCGGTCTTTTTTGATCTGGCCGACCTTCAGGGTCTGAAGGAAGAAGTCAACCTGCACGTCGACACGCATTCCGGGGCCACCGACCTGAACCTCGCTCCCGCCAAATTTTCCACCGATCAGTTCAAGAACGCCCTGAGTGCGGCTCTGCCTGCCTGGCTGCCTGCCGCTGCCGGGGCACCCCTCGAATTCTCGGCAACCATACAGATGAAAGGAACAGGGAATCTGTCTTTCGTGCCCGCGGGCAGGGAGACAAAGGTGCAGGTCTCTTCTTCATGGCCGGACCCCAGCTTCAACGGAACCAACCTGCCGGATGTGCGGACCATACAAGACAGCGGATTTGTCGCCGATTGGCGAGTTTTGGCATTGAACCGAAGCTTCCCGCAGCAGTGGAAAGCAAATACGTTCGATCTGGGCCAGTCGGCTTTTGGCGTTAGCCTGATCGTCCCGGTCGATACCTATCAGCAGACGACCCGGTGCGTGAAATATGCGATCCTGATCGTCATTCTGACCTTCACCGCGTTCTTTCTGATCGAATGGGTTTATCAACGCCCTATTCATTCGCTGCAATATCTGCTGGTAGGTTTTGCGCTGTGTTTGTTTTACACGCTGGTTCTTTCCTTCTCGGAATATATTGGATTCAACGAGGCCTATGCGGTGGCCGCGGCAGCAACGATCGGGCTGATCACCTGGTATGTCGGTTCGATGCTCCGGTCGGGTAAGATGTCGTCCTTTATCTGTTTCTTCCTGCTGATCCAGTATGGCTTTGTCTTTACGTTGATCCAACTGCAGGACTATGCCTTGCTGATGGGCAGCATCGGGCTGTTCATTACGCTGGCCACGGTGATGTATTTTTCGCGGAAGATCAAATGGAGTGCGGCATGATGGTCGTGGGTTTCATTGCAATCGGGAGGAGCGGGAGACTGAATGAGGGTTAGAAATCCACTCCCATCGACACATTCAGCACCGGCTTTTGGTCGAAGAAGGTATTCATTTGCCAGCCCGCGTCAAACCGCAGGAAATAACCGAGCAGCGTACTGCGAACCCCGAATCCGTATCCGCCGGCAAACGGGCCGATACCGCCCGCCTTCAACAGCACGTTGAGATAGGGCCAGGCGGAGCTGGTGACAACCTCCTGTGGCCGCTTGATCGCGTTGTAATTGCCATTCCAGGCCGTTCCAAGGTCAAAGAACTGGACGACCGAGAAGTTGCGGAGGAAGGCATTATTGATCGGCTTATTGAAGAGCGTGGTAAATATGGGCAACCGGAGCTCGCTGTTGATCACGACATCATTGTTCCCGTTCGTGATATTCTGGTAAAATCCCCGCAGGTTGACCGCCAGCGACTGAAACGCATAGGTCGGGTCTTGCGGCTGCGGGCCTGAGTAGGCCTTCGGGAAGAGCCAGCCGTCGGTGCCGCCGAGATAGTAGACGATCTTCTGATTTCCCCAGGAGAAGTCTCCGGCTGCGCGGAGCGCCCAGATGAAATTGCGGTAGATCGGCAGATAATGGCGGGCGTCAAACCCGAAATTATACGTGTATTTTCCTTCGGCCGCACCCTGGGTCGTATTCAGCTGGTTCATAAAGTCGAAATAGATCTTATACCGCAGACCATTCCAGATATCGGTGGCTTTCAGCAGGGTATTGTCATAGACATATTCGATGTGCAAAAGGGCGTACGTCTGTTTGTCCAGCGGCCCCGAGAGCAGTCCGGCGGAATCCGCCTGGGCCAGTGGCGGGAACCCGTTGATGTCGGGCCTGATCTGGACATCGTCATGGCGAATTCCGGGCTCCAAACGTATACTCGCCACCTTATTGAATGGATATTTGATCACCGCTTCCCACAGGTTGGTGTAAGCTTTGGAGTCGTATTGGTACTGATTCTGGAGCACTATCGGATCGGTATAAAGCCCCACCTGCGTCTCACGGAAATAGATCGCCGAGAAATCAATCAGTTTCTTCAGGTAGTCGAAGCGCAAATAATATTCCCCGCTTCCATCGAAGAAGGAACCGCTCCCGGGCTGAAAGGAAGCTCCGTTGTTCGTACTGACCTGCGAAGGGCTCGTTGTGCCGAAGAAGGGGAGCACGACAGCGCCCGTGAACCGGATATCTTCGAACAGATCGAAGATGGAGGCTTTCAACATGCCGCTAAATGCGTCCTGGCCGTTCAGCTGGATCGGTGTGGACCCTGTATAAGGCTGATATCTGGTAACGAGTACGTCGTTATTGAATCCGGCGGCGAAATTGTCGACTGAGAATTTCAACTTATAATCGAACAGCTTCGCCGTCTTCAGGATCGGCTGTTCACCAACGGGACCTTGCTGGCTCAGGGGTCGGACCGTCGCAAAAGGATTGTTGACCGGGCGGCGGATATTGGCTTTACTGGTATCCTTGCCGAATTCACTGTCGAAGAAGTCGGAAGTGGGCTGGCGCCGCGCGGCCGTATCGGGTTTGCGCGCCGAAGGCGCGCGTTGTAGCAGGTTGGCATTGGCCACTGTAGCTTCCGAGACCGTCTTCTTACGGTAGTCGGTCATCTTGTCGTTGAGATTGCGTTTGGTCAAGGCCGCCTCATCGACTTTCAGCTTGTACAGAAATTTGAGATTTCCTTCCTGCCGCACCTCACTTACCTGGCCTTGCTCTCCTGCGCTCACCGTCTCGGTCAACCCGCTTTGATAATTGGTGATTGGAAATACATAAGACGAGTCGCTGGTGATGGCGAACATGTAGGAGGTATCCGGCTTGTCCTTCCCTGCCGTCTTTAGCGTGGAGTCCAGCTGCGCCTGGTCGGGATTGTGCAGCAGCTCGTCCCCGATCTTGAAGACGGTATCGATCCCGGCATTGCGCGTAGTGAAATAGCCGGCGTAACGGTTGGCGATCCCGTTCTCATCGCTCACGAAGGTGAAGTGACGCCCGTTGTATTGCGTCGGGGACCTCGCGTCCCCGTATCTCATGTGAGTCAACTGGGTGATCTGCTTGCCGGCGTCATCCGCCACGGCGTTCACCAGGAAGATATTGTAACGGTAATTGGGGAGTACGGTGTCCTTGTTCGGCGCCATGGCGGCTGGCCGGTCAGAGGCGAAAATGATCCCGGTCTTTCCGGGGAAGGCGACAAAGGAGGGGTCCAGGTCGTCGTAAATATCGTTCGTGATCTGCGTGAACTTGAAGTCGGTCAGGCTGTACGTGTAAATATCGGACTGGCCGTTGCGGACGGCGCTGAGCAGAAGCGTATTCTCGTTGAGCATGTATTTCATACTCTGGACTTGCTGAAAATCGGTCAGGGCCATATTGATCGATTTGTAACGTCTGGCGACGTCATAAACGAACAACTTGATGGCGCCGCGGCTCCAGTACATACAGGCCAGGCGCTCCCCCTTGGGGTCCCAGGCCAGCAACGGATAATGGGGCGCCAGCTGGTCTTCCAGGGATCGCTCGCCCACTTTGAGGAGTACCCGGTCGACAACCGCTTCATGCAGGGTGACGGTATACTTCCCGCGGTTGAATTCCACGACGGCGTAGCTCTGACTGCGCGGAGCGGGGTTGGGCACGAAATGGAAGAAGTCCTTATGATCGTTCACGTCTTCTACCACCTGAACGGTCCCCTTGGGAAAGTTGCGGCGGCCTTTGAGCTCCGCTTCATACTTCTCTCCTTCCTGCTCCATGAAGTCCTTGAGCACTTCCTTGAATTTCTTCTTGCAGATGCGCATGGACGCATTATTGAGATTCCGATAGACGCGGGCGAGGTAGAGAAAATAGGTGACGTTTTCCTTTTTATATTTTTCGGCCAGGTATTCCCAGAAGGCACGGCCAGCGAGATTGGGCTGTTCATAGGCGAACTGATAGAAGTTCTTGTACCGGCCGGACAACATGGCGTCACGGAGTTTGTCGTCTTCGACGGTGTTCCAATTCTCCGCGGTGTATTCGATATAGCCGTCGGTCAACCACTGGGGAAGGTCGAGGAGGGCCTGGTTGGCAGCGAATTCGCCGAGGTCATCGCCAAAAAGGATATTCTCCACGAGGATGCGGGCAATCCCCTCCCTCACCTGGATGCGTAGATGGTTGTGGTCCCCGTCGAAGTACAAGACCATCTTGTTGTTGACCAGCTTAGTGATGCCGCCCGTGGTCTGCCAGTCAAGGTTAAGCCCGATATTGGACTGCTCCATATCGTTGTACGAATTGTAGATGACCAGGTTAGCGCGGCGTTGCAGTCCATATTCGACAAACTTCTCGATCCCGGGCAATTCTTTCTCGGCAAGCTGGGCGACATATTTGGCCAGATCCTGGCCTCCTTCACTGAAATAGGTATTAAAATTGGTGGTTTGGTAATATTTCCACTTGAAATTCTTGAATTGCAGGCGGTTCTTTCCGAATTCAACGGTATTTACCTGAGCGACGGTGCGGCTGGAGAAGAAGAAAAGCCCTGATAAGATCAAAAAAAAATAGCGTGACTTCAACCTAAACTGATGAAATTGCATACCTGCTTTTCTTTAAAGAGTTTTAAAGTTATAGAAAACGCGGGGAATCGCACCAAAAATCTTGAGCTATGCTGACCGTTAAATCTTTTGAATTCAACCCTGTACAAGAGAACACATACGTGCTATCTAACCAAAAGGATGCTTGCGTAATCATCGATCCCGGCTGTTATTTTGGCAATGAACGGCTCGCGCTGCAAGAACATATTGAACAGCAAGGATTAAGCCCAAAAATGCTGTTGAACACGCATTGTCACCTGGATCATGTCTTCGGGAACGGGTTCGTCGCCACGACCTGGGACTTACCGCTTCATCTCCACGCAAATGAGCAGGAGGTCCTTGCGCTGGCGCCATCGATGGGGTTGCAATGGGGGATGCCGTTCGAGAATTATCGGGGCCCTGTGAATTTCCTGGTTCCGGGCCGGTCCATCGAGCTGGATGAAGACCGCCTGGAGATCCTGTTTTTGCCGGGTCATTCGCCGGGAAGCGTTGGGTTTTATTATCCGGAGGGGGGATTCCTGATCGGAGGCGATGTGCTGTTCCGGGGCAGCATCGGTCGGACGGACCTGCCGGGCGGGGACCATGCTTTGCTATTGCGCAGCATCCGGGAGCAGCTTTGGCCCTTGCCGGATGAAACGGTTGTTTATCCGGGCCATGGGGAGCCGACGACGATCGGGTGGGAGAAAAAACATAATCCTTTCTTAACCTAGATTGGGTCGCGGGTCCAGGTATTTCCCGATAAACGGGAGACGCCGGAATTCCTTACGTTCCACTCTCAGGATGAAGAGGAGGTAGGCTCCGAGCAGAATCGTTCCGATGGCCAGGCGGTAGATTGTGCTATGCGAAAAGGTGCTGAGGCCAAGGAAAACATAATATACCAGGAGAACGATGATCATATAGGCAAGCAGCTTCTTCCAGGCATACGGGACCGGATACACCTTCTGACCCCAGAGAAAGGAAATGACCATCATGCTCCCGTAGCAAAAGAAGGTGGCCCAGGCCGAAGCGATATATCCATAAACCGGAATAAAGTAGTAGTTCACCGCCAGGGTTATCCCGACCCCAATGAGCGTGATATAGGCGCCGGACCGGGTATGTTCAGTAGATAGCTTGTACCAGATGGAGAGGTTATAATAAATTCCAACGAAGATATTGGCGAAAAGCAGGATGGGCACGATCTTCAAGCCGACCCACATGGTGGGATCCTGGATAAAATACTTCAGGACATCGAGATAAAGCATCACGAACAGGAAAATGCCACAGACAAAAATGACGAAGAATTTCATCACCCGGGCATAGGTGCGCTGTGCCGACTCTTCAACGCTTTGCCGGAAGAAGAAAGGCTCGGCCCCCATCCGGAATGCCTGAACGAAGACCGTAATGAGCAGTGAAAGGCGGTAACACGCGCTGTAAATGCCGACCTGGTAAACGGCATAGTTGTTGGAATGCGGCAACCGCCAGTCCAGCATGATCCGGTCAAAGACCTCGTTGATCATTCCGCCCAGACCCGCGACTGTCAGAGGAAGCGAGTAGACCATCACCTCCCGCCAAAGAGGGCGATCGAAGGTCCAGCGGAACCCTTTTAGCAGCGGGGATAGCATCATCAGCTGGTAAGTATTCTGGATCACATTGGCCAGGAGCACATAGCCCACGGGGCCGAATGCAGGCAAGTAAATAAAACCGATGACACTATTGGGGTGCGTCTTCAGCAGATGCGGACAGACCGACAAGAAAAAGAAGACCAGGCTGACATACACGATAATACCCGAGATGCGGATAAAGGCAAATTTCCGCGGGCGGCCTTCGTGACGCAGACGCGCAAACGGCAGGGCAGAGAGAACATCCAAGGCGATCATCGCTGCACAGAGGGTAATATAGCCAGGGTGGTTCGATACGTCCAGGACCTTTGCCATCGGTACCCGGAAGAAAATAATGGCGGCGGTGATCACCGCGGTGGTGGAGTAAAGCGAGATCAACAGCGTGGAATACAGGGTGCGCGGCGTCTCCTTCTTTACGATAAACCGGAAATAGGCGTAGTCCAGTCCGAAGAGCGCACCCATGTTGATAAAGGAGAAAGCGGCATAGAGAAGGGACATTTTGCCGAAATCGGGGGAACCCCTGAACTCCGCGGTAAGGTACGGCGTCAGCAGCTGAACGAAGAACTTGGCAAAAATGGAAGAGGCTCCATACCAGATCGTCTCGCTTGCTAATTTTTTGATACTACTCAAAGTATGTCGGATTCTGAGATGAGGTGATGTTTCAATGCAAAAATAACTACACCGGCGGTATTCTTGACCTCCATTTTTTCGAGGATGCGGGTACGGTAGCCTTCCACTGTGCGCTTGCTGATAAAGAGCAGGTCGCCGATCTCCTGGGCGGTATGCTGGCGGCAGATTAGCCGGACGATCTCCTTTTCCCGGTCGGTAAATAGGGGCTCCTGCAACTTACGGTGCGCATCGAACTTGCTTTTCACGATCAGGGAAGCGAGTTGGGCCGTCGTGTGTTTACAATAGTAGATACTGCCCTCATAAACAGTCAGGATGGCTTGGAGGATCTCCTTCTTATCGGCGTTCTTCAGCAGATATCCTTTTGCCCCCGCCTCCAGCATGTCAACGATCAGCGCCTCCTCATCGAACATGGATAGCGCGATGATCTTCAGATTGGGATAACGCTGAAGAAGGATCTTGGCAGCTGCGATCCCTCCGAGGCGGGGCATTTTGATGTCGGTGAGTACTATATCGGGCTCGGTATCTGCAACCAGCCGGAGTAACTCTTCGCCGTCGGCCGCCTGACCCGTCAGAACGACAGTATCCTGTTTGGATAGCATTAGGGCCAAACCGTCCCGGAAGATCTCGTGGTCGTCGGCGATAACCAGCCGGATAGTTCTATTCATTCCAAAATATAGCTTAAACCGGAATCTTAATAAAATAATTCGTGCCATACCCGGGGGCGGACTCCAGGGTAAGGATGCCGTTGAGGATCTCGCACCTGCTTTCAAGGCTGCGGAGCCCCAGACCCTGCGAAGCCGTCATCGCCTTCTCTTTGTCGAATCCCTTCCCATCATCCTTGGTCAGGCAGAGCAGATTACCATTTTCTTCACTGAAACCGATCTGGAGGTTGTTGGCCTGCGCATGTTTGATGGTGTTATGCACGATCTCCTGGATCATCCGGAAGATGTGGATCTCCTTCTCTTTGGGGACTCTGATCTCCTTAACAATATACAACTGGATATTAACTGTCTGTTTACCCTTTACCTGTTGGATGAACTCCCGGACGGCTTCGATGAGACCCTTTCGTTCAAGGGTATTGGGCAGGAGGTCGTGGGAAATGCGGCGCATGCTGCCGATGATCTCGTCCAGGTAACCGGCAGTTTTGTCAAGGATTTCCCGGTCGGCGGTGGTCTCGATATCGACGCTGCTAATATTTAGTTTTACTGCGGACAGCAGGGGCCCGAGGCTGTCATGGAGGTCTCCCGCAATCCTCTTGCGTTCGTTTTCCCGGATGGTTATTTCGGCAAAGATCTTCTCGCGCTGCAATCGCATATAGCGGCGGTGATACCGGATGATGGATACGAAGAAATAGACAATGATTACGGTAATAATCAACGATACCAGCAGCGTGATATAAAGGATTCTGTTTTGCATGACTACCCCGGCTTTCCCGTTTTGCCGGCTTGGGCCCGGCTCGACCACTTACCAGAGCGTTAACTTCTTGGGGGGAGGTATCCGCAGGAAAGCAATAGCAAAAATAATGTTTGTCAAGGCATTAATGTAACCAAAAAGCGATATTATCCTGGTGGTAATATAGGTTTCTCCCGTGGAACTGCTTTGGTAAGCCCATTCATAGACAATATCATATATAAAATATATAATAAATCCGATGCAGATCAGGAATTCCGGGTGACCAAGCAAATTGCGATTGTCATGGGTGATCATGAAATTGATCTTATTGACGCTGAACAACACGACAAGCGCGCCATACAATATGCGGAAATAAGGAGAGAAATTGCTCATTTGTCCGAGAATCAGGTTCTCAGTTATCCAAACAAGGCAAGGGAGCACCAGGACAGTATATACGAGCAAAGGGCGGGTTCGCAAAAATCCCCAGGCCCTGAACTGCCAGAAAATAAGAATCCACTCCATGAGCGCGTAGACGTTGCTCACTTCGGCATTGCTGGTCCCTTTATGGATCAGGTAGGCGCTGGCCAATTCGGTCGCCAATCCGATCAGTAACAAAATAAAAAGGGGCTGATATCTTTTGCCTATCCTGCCAAAGCGTACCAGCCCCGCGATAATGGGTAAGACAACAAAGAGGCTATTAAGAAATATCAGGAATGTCTTCATAGACTAGTTGAGACCGCTACTATCATTGCCACAGGCGGTCGGACAACGCTGGCCGTTCTGAAGCGCCTGCCCGTCACCGACCGTTAGGGCTTCGACGTGGACGCCTTGCTGCGGTTTGTTGTTAAAGTCCACATAGTGCCTGACAATATCGTTTCCATTTGAGTCGTAGGGTACCAGGATCTGGCGAATTTTTCCATTGGGGTCGCGCCCATAGTAGACCCGGATGCCATAGACGGGTCCCGAGGAGTCGGTCTGGCGGAGCAGCTCGCGAAAGACATCGGCAGGAAAGGCTTCGGCGTGGCCGAAGTCCATCGAATCCCTGAAAAAGGGTACTTTCTTCATGCTGTCGAGCCCGGCCCGGAAACTAGCCGTCATTTGATCCGCCTGCCCGATCGTAATGACATGATTTCTGACGGTGTCAGCATTGATCGCCCCGCCCCCCTCACGCCCGCCCCCGCCTTGGTTACAGGACACTAAATAAAGAATCGATCCCGTGATCAGCAACAACAGGAATGTCTGGAAACGCCTCGTCGGTCTAAGGATTTTGCTCATAAGAATTGTTTTAGGTTTGAAGATAGATGATTGGTTAGCAAAATACTACTTCCGGTCATATGTAGTAATACGTACATATTCCTAAATAAATAGGTATAAATACCCTTAGTTTTTACGTAGGAATTCGCTTGAAAAGCTGAAGGTCAGAGCTGAACTTTGCTTATCCCCAAACCCCCTCTCCGGGATCAGATACCACCAACCATTAAACATTTGACAGTAGATTCCGCCGAAAGGCAGGATCTACTGTTATTCTTCCGCTGTTATTCTTCCGCCCCTCTGATGCGTTTTCTTCCTTCCTTGATGCCGGATTGCCGCCGTTTGACCTCTCTTCTCCGTGCTTTAGATGCCGCTGTGGGCCGCGTGGCGACCCGCCGCTTCTCCTTTGTCAACCCCCGCCGGATCAGGTCCTCCATCTTCCGGACCACTTCCGCCTTATTGGCCAGCTGCGTCCGGTGCACCTGCGACCTCACCCGGAGCATCCCATCCGGATCGATCCGCGCAGCCAGCTTCCTCTCCAGCAGCGCCTTTTCCGCCTCCGTGAAGAAAATGGAATTCCGGATGGAGAAATACCCTTCCACCATCGTCTCTACCTTATTGACGTTCTGGCCGCCTTTGCCGCCGCTGCGGGCGGTCCGGAAAATAATTTCTTTTATTATCTCCATCTTCATATTATTTTCGGGCGACTGGTCCGGGAATTGCGAGGGTATTCGCACCGGCAATCGAATGTACGCATTAACTGAATGAAACAAATAACAAAGGGTCTGTTCCTCCGGGTTCTCCCTCACCTCATTGCCCTCCTTGTTTTCGCAGGGATAGCCTATCTATACTGCCGCCCCGCTTTTGAAAACAAAGTACTATCCCAGGAAGACGTGATGGAGTGGCAGGGGATGGCCCACAATTCCTTCCAATATAAGGAGACACACGGTCATTTTCCGCTGTGGACCAATAGTATGTTCAGCGGCATGCCGGCCTTCCAGATCGCGATGGATTCCCAGTCGGTAGGCTTTCCAGGGTACTTCTACGGTCTGCTGACCTTTTACTTCAGCAAACCGGCCAGCTTTTTCTTCATGGCCTGCGTCTGCTTTTATTTCCTTTCGATCGTCCTCCGGAGCAATCCCTATATCGCGATCATCGGGGCCCTGGCTTATGCCTATTCGACCTATAATGCCGTGATCGTATCCGTAGGCCATGATACGAAGATGCAGTCGATCGCCATTGTGCCGGGTGTGATCGGCGGCCTGATCCTGATCTGTGAAAAGCGGTATTGGCTTGGGATGTTGCTGCTGGCAACTTTCACCGCACTCCTGGTATCGTTCAACCACGTCCAGATCATTTATTATACCATGATCATTTCCGTCGGCCTGCTGCTGGGCTACGTGATCCCCTGGATCCGCGAAGGAAGGAAGCGCCGCATCATCCGTGTGGTGGCTCTGACATTGGGGGCGGCGGTCGTGGGGGTTCTCTGCAACGCCGTGGTACTGTTCACAACCTACGATTCCTCCAAGGAGTCGATCCGCGCCGGCAGCGAGCTTGCGGTGGACCAGGGAGCGCCCGGCGGGTCGGGTCATAACGGCTTGAGCGATTCCGCGGCGTTCGAATTCAGTATGTACCGATCGGAGCCGCTCGTCATGCTGATCCCGGATATTTATGGTGGCAGTACGGAGCTCCAATATTCCCCACAACGGTCAAAAGCGGTCCGGGTGATGAATTCTATGCCTCCCGACCTTGCTTCCGAGATCGGGCCGGATGGACCTCGCTTCTATTGGGGTGGCGTCGGCAAGTTCTTCGCGGGACCGCCATATGCGGGAGCTATTGTTGTGCTGCTGGCGCTGATGGGACTCTTCGTGCTGGATGGCCGGCACAAGTGGTGGACATTGGGGGTTTGCGCGCTGACGATCGCGATGAGCTGGGGCGTTTACTTCTACGGCTTCAATTCTTTTCTGTTGCGATGGCTTCCGCTGTACAACAAGTTCAGGGCGCCGAGCATGATCCTTGTAGTCCCTACCTTTCTCTTATGTATGCTGGCTACGCTGACCCTGGACAAGATCCTCAGGGCGGAGGACCGGACCCTGCTCTGGCGCCAGTATCGGCGTGGGGTATGGGTCATGGGCGGCATCTTCCTGCTCCTCATCGGGATGTATTTCCGGTTCCATTATTCCAGTCAATGGGAAGGAGATCTCCTGAAAAGCGCGGCCGACCGCGGCAGTTCGGCTATCGGGTATATGGAAGACTTCGTGCGGGCCCTGCGTGCAGACCGCAAATCGCTCTTTGGTGAAAGCCTGATCCGGTCCCTGGGATTTGTCATGGCTGGGGCATTGGTCGTCGGCCTCTATATCCGCGGGAAGGTCCGCCCCGCTTTTCTGACAGGGGCTATGGGTCTTTTGATCTTCGCCGATTTGATGGCGATCGATTTGCGGTATCTCAACGAAGATAATTACATGGAACCGGACGACTATCAAGCGAATTTCGAAGCCACCAGAGCCGATAGGCAGATCCAGGAGGATAAGAGTTACTTCCGCGTCCTCGATCTGCGGGACAGCCTGTCCAATTCTCTCACTTATGGCGCTATGACGGCCTATTTTCATCTGTCGATCGGCGGTTATCATGCCGCAAAGCTGAGCATCTACGAAGACCTGATCAACCGGCAGCTTTACAACTTCCCCAATTGCGGACCGGTGATCAATATGCTGAATACGAAATATATTATCTCGCGCAGCAGAACCGGTGGTGATTCGGTGCTGGAGAACAGGGGTACGCTTGGACCTGTCTGGTTCGTCCGCGGGGTGCGGTTCGAGACTTCACCAAATGATGTCATGAATGCGCTGACACATTTCGATCCGAAGGATACTGCGATCGTCTTTTTGGCCGACAGGGGCCGGGTGAAATGGAGCACCGCCGGTGACTCAATGGGGACGATCACGCTGGTGAAGAACGACAATGATGAGATCACGTACCTGTCACAGGCGCCGGGGCAGCGCTTCGCGGTCTTCAGTGAGGTTTATTATAACCGCGGTTGGCGCGCCTGGATCGATGACCATGAGACGCCGATCATCCGGACCAATTATGTGTTGCGGGGTTTGTCCATACCATCAGGCCGCCATGTGATTCGTTTCTTCTTCCGGCCCGTGTCTTACTACGTTGGACGGCAGGTCCAGTGGATGGCGAACATCGTCTTTCTTTTGTTGATCGTGGGAACGGTCATTGTCGCGGTTCAGGAGTACCGGCGAATGCCGCGCCCCGCCGCCGGCGGGGCGCGGCTCCAGGCGGCCTGACCCCCTGTCCGGCCGATCTCCTGGTCGCCTGATCCCCTGGTCGCCTGATCCCCTGGTCGCCTGATCCCCGGGCCGCCTGCTCACCTTTCCGCCTGCGCCCCTGTCCGCCTGCTCGCTTGCCCGCCTGATCTCCAATCATGCCATTCGAGTTCGCAAAATGCGAACTTTACCCCTTGCCAGGTTCCCAATCGGCGATTAAGTTCTTTGATAATCAGTAAATTGCAGGATGACGATTGGCCAGAAATGCCGCAAAAGTTCGCATTTTGCGAACTTTGAAAACCCTCCACCTATGTTCTCGCCCATCAGCCCAACTACGCATTG
>DATMLR010000246.1:0-3549 GCA_035570015.1 Puia sp. | reverse complement strand
TCGCGCTCGAGATTCGGTTGGATGGGGTTGTTGCTACGAATACGACGATCGGCCGGGAAGGGCTGCTGACGCCGGCGGAACGTGTGGAAGCAATAGGAGCCGGTGGATTGAGCGGGGCACCACTAATGAAACTGTCCACCGAAGTCGTGCGTTATCTGTGCCGGAAAATGACCGGGCAGATCCCGGTAATCGCTTCCGGCGGAATTTTCATCGGAGACGATGCCCGCGAAAAACTGGATGCCGGCGCTTCGCTTCTGCAAGTATGGACCGGGTTTATCTATGAGGGCCCGTTTATCGTGAGAAGAGTATGCAGCGCGATCACGCAGTAACTACCGTTAATAAGCATTTGCCGCATGTTGACGGGCGCTTAACATCCACGGTGGCGTATGACCCTTAACCCCTATCTTCGTCTATCCTAACCGGCCTCGCATGCATCCGTTATATAGTATAGATTCCCTCATTAGTCTCATTACGCTCATCGTCCTGGAGATTGTATTGGGGATCGACAACGTCATTTTTGTGTCGATCCTGATCGTCCGGCTGCCGCTGTCGCGCCAACGTGATGCCCGGCTCGTCTGGGTGATCGCCGGGATGCTCATCCGGTCGGGTCTCCTCTTGTGCCTGGGCTGGCTGGTGATCAATGGCAACCGGCCGCTGCTGACGATCGCAGGACATGGATTCAGCGCCCGCAACTTTGTCCTGCTGGCAGGTGGACTTTTCCTGCTCTATAAGACAGTAGGCGAACTCCACAACCGGCTGGAGCCCGGCAAGGTGGGGGAGACGGCGGTCAGTACTCCGGATACCCGGAGGTTCGCCGCGATCGCGGGGCAGATCGTGCTGGTGGATACCATATTCTCGTTTGATAGCATTATCACGGCCGTCGGGCTGGCGCAGCACGTAGCGGTGATGATCACCGCGGTAGTGATCGCCATGATCCTGATGTTCTTTTTCTCCGCCGGGATCGCAGCTTTCATCAATCGCCGCCCCACGTTAAAAGTATTGGCCCTGTCCTTTCTGCTGATGGTGGGGTTCAGCCTGGTTTTTGACGGACTGGAGCCGCTGCATCATACTCATATCGACAAGGGCTATATTTATTTTTCGATGGTTTTTGCATTTGGAGTAGAATTGCTAAATTCCCGGGTTAAAAAGAAGGCGATCCAAAAATAACTTTTGCCATGGCCAACACCGATCCGCGCGTCGACGCCTATATTTCGAAATGTGCCGAATTTGCCAGGCCCATCCTCCAGCATCTGCGCCAGCTGGTGCATAAGGCCTGCCCGCCGGCAACCGAAACGATCAAATGGGGCATGCCTTTCTTCGAATCCAGCGGCAGCCTTCTTTGTAATATGGCCGGCTTCAAACAGCACTGCTCCTTCGGATTCTGGAACGCCTCCCTGCTTAAAGATCCGGAAGGCGCGGTGCAGGTAAAGAACAAGACTTCCATGGGGCATTTCGAACGCATTACCTCCCTCAAAGATCTGCCGCCGGACAAGACCGTGGTGGCGCTGATCAAAGAAGCGGCGAAACTCAACGAGCAGGGCATCAAGAAGCCCATGACAAGCAAAGAGCCCAAAAAGGTTCCACCAATGCCCCCAGCCCTTAGCACCGCATTAAAGAAGAATAAAACGGCAAAGGCCAAATTCGACAAGATGCCGCCTTCCCACCGGCGCGAGTATATTGAATGGATCACCGAAGCCAAAACGGAACCTACCCGGGACAAACGGATAGCAACAACAATAGAGTGGGTGTTGGAGGGAAAATCCAGAAATTGGCAGTACAAATAAATTCCGGCGGCCCGCTCACCCAATACGCGGCCCGCTCACCCGATGCAAAGCAGGGTGGCGGCTACAACTCCGGCGGTCTCCGTCCTCAGCCGGTTCTTCCCCAATGTTACCGGAATATACTGTCGGGCCAGTGCAGAAGCGGCTTCTTCGGGCGTAAAATCCCCTTCAGGACCAATCAGGATCAAGGTTGATCCGGATTGAGGTCGCGGAAACGAGTTTGCAGAACGCTCCTCCATCCAGGCGATCAGGCGGCGGTCGAATTCAGAGGCTTCGAGCAGCTGCGCCAGAGGCGTAGCCGTCCTCATTACTGGAAGCCATGCCTGCTGGGATTGAAGGAGTGCGCTCACCAAAATATTATGAAGGCGCCCGGCTCGCAGGTGCTGGCGCCCGGTCCGGTCGGTCATCAGGGGGATGATCTCCGCAACGCCGATCTCGGTAGCTTTTTCGAGGAACCATTCGAAACGGGAAGCGTTCTTAAGCGGGGAAATGGCAACCGTGACCTTTCGCTCAGGAGGTGGGAGAAATTCCACGGACCGAACAGTGACGCGGCATTTCTTCTTGTGGGCATCCACGATACCTGCTATCACCAACGCGCCCCTGCCGTCCGTCAGACACAACTCCTCCCCGGCCGCCATACGAAGCACCTGGACGATATGACGGGAATTGTCTTCATCCAGATCGATCTCCGACTGTCCCGGCTGAAATGAAGGAATATAAAAATGCGGCAGGCTCATGACTAGAACGGAGCTTCGTCGTCATCCACCGGCAGGTCCTTCATCCGGCTGCCATGCTGAATATATAGATGGGCGCCGCCGCCTTCAGCGTCCGGAACCGGTTTCCATTTGCCGCCGCCAGGCAGTCCGATCCCGCCAAAATCATCCTCGCCATATTCGATGAATTTCTGGATATGCAGAAGAGCCCGGAGCTTGATGGTATCGAGGGCGCCGTTCCGGTGCTTGGCAATCTTGACATGAGTTTCCCCTTTATTGCTCTCGCCCATTTCGTTGGCGGTAATCCCATAATATTCAGGGCGGTAAAGGAACATGACCATATCGGCGTCCTGTTCGATGGCGCCCGATTCCCGCAGATCACTTAACTGGGGGATCTTCTCCCCTTCTTTCCGGGATTCAACGGCGCGGGACAATTGGGAAAGCGCGATGATGGGGACCTGGATCTCTTTGGCCAGCCCTTTCAGATCGCGGGAAATGCGGCTGATCTCCTGTTCGCGGTTGCCATTCCGGTTCTCGCCCGTACCGCTCATCAGCTGCAGGTAGTCGATGATGATGAAACCAACATTGTGTTTGTTCTTGAGCCGGCGGCATTTCGCCCGCAATTCAAAGATATTCAAGGCGGGAGTATCGTCGATGAAGATCGGCGCTTTGGCCAGCCGGTCGATCCCCTTTTTATACAGCTGCTTCATTTCATGCTCCTCCAGCCGGCCGCGGGCTATCTTTTCCATGAAGATCTCGCTCTCTGCGCTGAGGATCCGCTGGACAAGCTGGGCCGAGCTCATTTCCAGGCTGAAGAAGGCAACGGGTACCGGTTTGGTAGGATGCAGCGCGGCATTCCGGGCCAGGTTGAGTGCAAAGGCGGTCTTACCGACGGACGGACGGGCGGCGAGGATGATGAGGTCCGTGGGCTGCCAGCCGTAGGTTATCCTGTCCAGGCTGGGGAATCCGCTGGGAACGCCGGTGATATCCTCCTGCTTGTGCCGCAGGTCTTCAATCCGCTGGATCGTCTTGACCAGGACAGTGTCGATGCTGTC
>DATMLR010000245.1:0-7094 GCA_035570015.1 Puia sp. | reverse complement strand
CACCGGCATCACTAAGAGCGGGTAAGAGCGGGGTCGCCCGCCTCAGCGAAGAGATCCGCCGCAATTCCATCCGCCAGCAACTTTCCTTCTTTTGTCAGGACCAGCTTTTCCGTTCGGATCATCAACCCGGATTGAATGTGTCGCGCTGCGCGGCGCTCCAGTGCATCTGCGGCGCCCGGTCCAAAGCGCCGGCTTACGGTCGGGAGATCGATGCCTTCCATGGTCCGCAGCGAGATCATGATGTATTCATTCAGCTGCTGTACGGGCGTGAGTACCTCTTTCTCCGCTACAGGCAGGGCTCCGCCGGCCAGTGCCGCGATATAGCGGGCGTTGTTGGAAATATTCCACTCCCTCGAATATCCGTCAAAGGAGTGGGCGGAAGGCCCGAGACCCAGATAAGGGGTCCCCTTCCAGTAGGCGGAGTTGTGTCGGCTGCGGTGACCCGGGAGGGCGAAATTGGAGATCTCGTAGTGTTCGTAGCCGGCCCGGTCCATCCAATCCATCAGCAGCAGCAGCTGACGGGCCTGGTCCTCGGGGCTTACATCGGCCTTCCGGTGGCCGCGGATCAGCTTTTCGAGGGCCGTCCGGGGTTCGACCGTCAGCGCGTAGCAGGAGAGGTGTGGGACCCTAAGGCGGATCGCTTCCGCCACGTTGTGTTTCCAGTGGTCGTCCGGCAGGGTGGGGCCGCCGTAGATCAGGTCGATACTGATATTGTCAAATCCTTCGTCTTTGGCCAGCCGAATGGACTCCGCCGCCTGAGCGGCGTCATGGGCCCGGTTCATCCATCGGAGGTCGGCGTCATGAAAAGACTGGATGCCGATGCTCAGACGGTTGATCCCGGCGGACCGCCAGGCTTTTAATTTTTGACGGTCCGTCATATCGTCCGGGTTGGCTTCGAGGGTGATCTCCGCATCGGGCTCGAGCACAAACGACCTTTTCAGCCGGTCCAGCACCCCATGCAGCTCCGCCGGGTCGAGCAGCGACGGGGTGCCGCCGCCGAAGTAGACGGTCTCTACCGCAGCGCCGCCGAGATAATCGGATCGTCGTTCCATTTCTTTCAATAAAGCAGGGAAAAAATCGTTCATACCCTGTAAAGAAGTGGAAAAATGGAAGTTACAGTAATGACAGGCCTGCCTGCAAAAAGGGATATGAAGATAGATGCCTGCCATTTGGGTAATAAACTGCAAAATTAACGAACCTTGCGATACTGCCGACTGCTGCTGCTGATCTTCCTGATCCATCCGCAAAGCGGCATGGCCCAATATTCACTCCGGGTCGTTCCGGTCGACAAGGATACCGGATTTGTCCAGAAGCAGCTTGGGCTGATCACCACCTTCCGGTCGCAGGAAGCCTGCATGGTCTATGTGAACAATCTGCTGCCGCTTCTTCAGGGGAGGGGTTATGTCGCGGCGTCCGTCGACAGCCTCAGCTATAACGAAAAATCGGCTACCCTTCGGTTATATATAGGCGATATCTGGCGATGGGCAAGGATCGACACCCGCCATACGGACCCGACACTGCTGGCCGCCGCATCCTGGAACGACAGAGCATTCGCAGGACATCCCATGGATATGCGCGTTTTCCGCGCACGGCAGCAATTGATGCTGGACTATCTTGAAAACAACGGGTACCCCTTTGCCAAAGTTGGCCTGGACAGCGTCGTCCTCCGGGATTCCGGCGACGTCTCGGCGAAGTTGAAAGTGGATAAGGGGCCGCTCTATAAGATCGACAGTATCCGGGTCTTCGGGAATGCGAAGATCTCCCAGGAATTCCTGCAACGATATCTGAATATTACCAACGGCAGCATTTACCGGAAGGACAGACTGCAGATCATCTCCAAAAAGATCTTGGAGCTTCCCTATGTCCAGGAACAGCAGCCCTGGAGCCTGACGATGCTGGCGGAAGGGTCGGTGATCAACCTCTACCTCAAACCGAAGCGGAGCAGCCAGATCGACGCGCTGGTCGGCTTCCTGCCCAGTGACAACCCCGCACTTGGGAATAAGGTGGTCGTGACGGGCGAGGCGACGGTCAACCTGCAGAATATGCTCGCGAACGGGGAAACGATGAAGCTCGATTGGCAGCAGCTGCAGCAGGGTTCCCCCCGGCTGGACCTCGTATACCAGCAGCCTTTTTTGTTTAACTCACCGTTTGGCGTGACCACGTCATTCGATCTGTACAAGCAGGATTCGACTTATATCAACATCAATTTCATGCTGGGCGCCCAGTACACGCTCTCCGCCAATCAGAACGGTTCTGTCTTTTTACAGCTGGCGTCCTCCAATCTGCTGAACGTCGACACATTGGGGATCATTGCCACCCATACGCTGCCGCCGGAAGCCGATATCAGCTCAGTCAGCCTGGGGGTGTCCTATAGCTACAATAACACCAATTACCGGTTCAATCCCCGGCGGGGCAACGAATTGAATTTCCTTGGCTCGGCCGGCACCAAGACGGTCCATGAGAACTCCACGATCGTCGGGCTGACCGATCCCTCCGACAGCGGCTTCAATTTTGCGAGTCTCTACGATACGGTGAAGCTGCATTCCTTTCAGTTCCTGATGCGGCTGGACGCCGCCCATTACTTCCCGATTGGCCGGGCTGCGACGCTAAAGCTGGGTGTCAGCGCGGGGATCTACAGCAGCCCAAACACCTACCGCAATGACCTGTTCCTGATCGGCGGGTACAAGCTGCTGCGCGGTTTTGATGAAGCAAGCATTTTGGCGTCCCAATATGCGGTCGGAACGCTGGAATATCGGTATCTGACCGGATTGAATTCCTTCTTCTTTACGTTCGTGGACGTGGGGTGGGCCATGAACAATGTATACGATTACAACCTGAACAGTATGTATCTGGGTACCGGCGTGGGGATGGCATTCGAGACGAAAGCGGGGATCTTCAATATGTCGCTGGCGGTTGGAAGGACGAGTGAATTGCCATTCGATTTTCATGAGACTAAAATTCATCTGGGGTACGTCAGCTTTTTTTAACTTTGTAAGAACAATGAGACTTTCCATTATCCTAATAACCTGCCTGCTGTTTTTTGGTCGCCTGCGGGCACAAAACGATACCATCACGCCGCCGCCGCCGAAGGCGGCGGCCCCGGCTCAGATACAGGACTCGACTGCGCAGATCCGGAGGGATTCGATCAGGCGTGTTCGCCGCGATTCGATCAGGCGCGTCCGTCGGGATTCTATCGCCCGTGTCCGCCAGGATTCTATGGCGCGTGTCCGCCAGGATTCGATCGCTCGCCTTATCCAGGATACGGTTGTCCAACGCACGCCGGATACGACAATCCGCAGGGACAGCGTGAAGCCGAAGCCGGCCGCCTCCACGGCCGGACCGCCCGCGCCCGCCTCGCCCGCCGCTTCTACGGGTCCGCCACCCCTCCCGGAGGAGGTCCACCAATCCAATTCAAAAGACACGCTCTTCTACCTGATCGTCGTGATCCTTTTTTATTTCGCGACGATCCGAATTTTCTTCGAGAAATACTTCAATAACCTGCTGACCCTGTTCTTCCGGGTTTCCCTGCGCCAGCAGCAGATCCGGGAGCAGGTGCTGCAAACGCCGCTGCCCTCCCTGCTGCTCAATGTCCTTTTCGTGATCTCGGCAGGGCTCTATGCCTGCTTCCTGTTGCACTATTCCCGGTGGGGCGCCGGGGTGAACTTCTGGATCCTCTACCTGAACTGCATGGGTTTGCTGGCCGCGATCTACCTGGTCAAATTTGTGGTCCTGAAATTTGTCGGCTGGGTATTCTCGATCTCGAGGGCAACGGATATCTATATCTTTATCGTCTTTTTGGTGAACAAGATGCTGGGAATTTTCCTCCTTCCGTTCTTGATTGTGATCATTTTCTCAGGCCAGGAATGGCGGGAAGTCTTCATAACTATTTCATTAGCAATGGTATTTGTCCTCTGGGGGTATCGGGTACTGGCGTCCTATCGCCCGGTAAGAAATGAAATAAAACTAACGCCGTTTTACTTTTTGTTGTACCTTTGCGCCTTCGAAATAGCACCACTACTATTGATTTACAAGGTGTTATTGACATATTTGGAAAAAGTGTATTAAATTTGCAAAACCGGGCGAAAGCCCGGATCCTGAGGGGAACTCACATGACTAAGAACGAGGATAAAAAAAAGATTTTAATCACTCAACCCAGACCTGAAACCGACAAGTCGCCGTATTTCGAGCTAGCCAAAAAGTACGACGTCGAGTTGGCGTTTTATCCGTTCATTCGTCTTGAACCGATTGCGTGCAAGGATTTCCGCAAACAGAAAATCGACATTACCCAATTCACGGCTGTAATCTTTACCAGTCGGAATGCGATCGATCACTTCTTCCGCATCTGCGAGGAGATGAAGATCAGCATTTCCCAGGACACGAAGTATTTCTGTATCACCGAGGCGGTGGCTTTGTACCTCCAGAAATTTATCCTTTACCGCAAACGTAAAGTATTCTATGGCGCTGACGGGTTGAACAAGAGCATGTTCGATGTCATCAACAAGCACAAGGAAAACGAGAAGTTCCTTTATCCCTGTTCGGAGAACCAGCAGGACAATGAGATCATCAACTGGCTCAAGACGAACAATTGCGGATTTGTCACCCCCTTCATGTACCGGACGATCAGCAACGACGTCAGGGAAGTCCTTGATCAGAGTGAATACGATATCATTTGTTTCTTTACTCCCAGCGGTGTGCGAAGTCTCTTTGACAACTACCCGAAGTTCAAGCAGAACGGCACCAAGATCGGCGCGTTCGGCAACAACACTTCCCGGGCCGTTGAAGAAGCGGGTCTCACCCTCGATATCAAGGCGCCCCTACCTCAAGCTCCCTCTATGGTGTCCGCGCTGGAGAAATATCTCGCAGTGACGGAAAAGAAAAAATAGCGAGAACCCCCGCTTCGCGCGAATTTTGAGAATACCTTTAGGTCATGCCCAACCGACTTGCCGGGGAGACCAGTCCTTATTTGTTACAGCACGCACATAATCCCGTGGATTGGTATCCCTGGGGGGTAGAGGCTTTGGAACGTGCGAAGCAGGACGACAAGCCTATCCTCGTCAGTATCGGCTATTCAGCCTGTCACTGGTGCCATGTAATGGAAAAGGAAAGTTTTGAAGACGAGGGTACCGCGCGGTTCATGAACGAGCATTTTATCAACATCAAGATCGATCGGGAAGAGCGGCCGGACCTGGACCATATCTATATGGATGCCGTCCAGGCGATCGCGGGCAGCGGCGGCTGGCCGTTGAATGTATTCCTCACCTCCGACGGAAGGCCTTTCTATGGCGGAACCTATTTCCCGCCGCGGTCGCTCTATAATCGGCCTTCCTGGAAGGAAGTACTGGCGGGGGTTGCGCGGTCATATCGCGAACGGAGGGCGGAGATCGAGCAGCAGGCAGGAAACCTGATCCGGCATGTCGCCGGTGCGGGGTCTTTCGGGATTGGGCAGAAATCCCCCAACCCCCCTTTCACCAACCTCCCATTCACCCGCGAAGTCTTAGGGCAGATCCGGGACCAACTGCTGGCTACCGCCGACCGCAGGGACGGGGGCTTCGGCGGCGCGCCCAAATTCCCGCAAACCTTCTCGATCCGCTACCTGCTCCATTATTATTATTACACCCGGGATCGCGATGCGCTTGGCCAGGCTTGTCTCAGCCTGGACAAAATGATCGCGGGGGGGATCTTCGACCAGTTGGGTGGAGGGTTTGCCCGGTATTCGACTGACAATGAGTGGCTGGTCCCGCATTTCGAAAAAATGCTCTATGACAACGCGCTGATCGTGATCGCACTCTGCGAGGGGTGGCAGCTGACCGGCAAACCGGCCTACCGGCAGGCCATCGAACAAACGATGGAATTTATCCGCAGAGACCTGTCTACCGGTGATGGGGCGTTCTATTCGGCTCTCGATGCCGACAGCGAAGGCATAGAAGGGAAATATTATGTGTGGGATAAGGCCGAGATCGATGGTTTGCTTGGAGCGGATGCTGAAGGGTTCTGCCGGCATTATGGGGTAACGGAAGGCGGGAATTGGGAGGGGAAGAATATCCTCATCCGCGCGATGGGACTGGACGCGGGGGATGCAGACGCCTCGCCCCGGCTGGAAGCCGCCCGCCTGAAGCTGCTCGAATACCGGGCGAGACGCGTGCCGCCCGCCCTCGACGACAAGATCCTGCTGGGCTGGAATGCGCTGATGAATATCGCCTGTTCGAAGGCCTACGGCGCTTTAGGCAAGGAGGAATACCGGGACCGGGCGGTCGCCAACATGGCTTTCCTGAGGACGCGGCTAAAGGGGGAGGGCATTCATTTTTACTATCATTCCTATAAGGATGGGGCGCGGATCCCGGCTTTTCTCGATGATTATGCCTTTCTGATTGCCGCATTGCTGGAACTACAGGAGATCACCGGGGACGGAAGTTATCTGATGGAAGCCAAAGAGATCCTGGAAGAGGTCATCGCGCATTTCAGTGAGGGGCGACCGGGTGAGGAGTCGCAGGGCTTTTTTTATTTTACCCACGACCGGCAGACGGATCTGATCCTGCGGAAGAAGGAGCTGGTCGACGGGGCGATGCCGTCGGGGAATTCGGTCATGGCATTCAATTTGTTGTACCTATCCCTGCTGTTCGATGAACCGGCGTGGGGTGATCGTTCCCGGCAAATGGCGGAATCGGTCCGAAATGTCGTCACGGGGTATCCTGGGTCTTTTGGAATTTGGGCAACCCTGTTTCAGGCACTTACGTATACTATTCCGGAGATCGCAATCACCGCCAGACGGCCGGAAAACGCCCGGAAGGAGTTGCTAAGTCAACTAATTCCTTACCGGGTTTTTCAGTCTTCGTCACAGGAGGATACCCATTTTCCCCTACTGCGCGACAAACCCGTGAGGGAGGTGCCGCAGTTCTTTCTTTGCGAAAATTATGCGTGCCAACCTCCTGTAAATGAGCTCGCTGCATTGATCCGCCTCTTAGAAAATGTGAATAAAATTCCATCGAATTCGTACAATAATCCGTAACAGGCTGCGTTTCATTAGATAGCGTCAATCCATCCGCCCATTGGAAACAATTTTGTCCGGATGAAAGCTTTGACATTCGAAAAATTAA
>DATMLR010000244.1:0-4170 GCA_035570015.1 Puia sp. | reverse complement strand
TAATGGAGATCGGAGCCGGTAAAACCCTCTGTATCCCCACCATTTTCGTCAGCTATACCGGCGAATCCCTCGACTACAAAGCGCCACTCCTGAAGGCCCTGGCCGCCCTCGACAAGGCCGCCGTAGAGGTTTGCCATTACTTCGATAAGAACGTCACCAAGGTAACGGCCACCCTTGGCTGGGAGCAGGAATACTTCGTCGTCGACGAAGGTCTGTTCAATGCCCGCCCCGACCTGGTCATGAGCGGCAGGACCGTATTTGGTCACGCTCCCGCAAAAGGCCAACAACTGGAAGACCACTATTTCGGCAGCATCCCCGAGCGGGTCTATGCCTTTATGCGTGACTATGAGAATGAAGCTTACAAATTGGGCATTCCCCTGCGCACCCGCCACAATGAGGTGGCCCCGGCACAGTTCGAATGCGCACCCATTTTCGAAGAGGTCAGCGTCGCAGTCGATCACAACCTGCTGCTCATGGACATCATGGATCGCGTCGCCCGTCGTCATAAGCTGCGCGTTCTCCTCCACGAGAAGCCTTTCGCCGGCATCAACGGCAGCGGCAAGCACAACAACTGGAGCATGGCTACCGACACCGGTGTCAACCTCCTGGCCCCCGGCAAAACGCCAAAGACCAACCTGATGTTCCTGACTTTCTTTGTCAACACCATCAAGGCGGTACATGACTATGCTGATGTTCTTCGCGCCTCCATCGCTTCCGCAGGTAATGATTTCCGCCTCGGCGCCAACGAAGCGCCTCCGGCCATCATCTCCGTCTTTATCGGCGAGTACCTCACCAAGGTATTGGGTGACGTAAAGGAACGCGTAGGCGAGAAATTCGATGAACAAGATGAGGCTATCCTGAAGCTGGACCTTCACCGTAGTATCCCTGAGTTGCTGCTCGACAATACTGACCGCAACCGCACTTCACCCTTCGCCTTTACAGGCAATAAATTCGAGTTCCGCGCCGTCGGCTCCAGCGCCAACTGCGCCAACGCCATGATCGCACTGAACTCTATCCTGGCCGAGACGCTCAAGAAGTTCAAGAAGGACGTCGATACCCTGATAGAAAAGGGGGATAAGAAAGAGATCGCTATCATGCACGTCATCCGCGAATACGTTGTGAACAGCGAAAAAGTACTGTTCGAAGGTGACGGTTATAGCGACGAATGGCACCACGAAGCCGAAAGACGGGGCCTGCCGAACGTCCGGACCACCCCACTGGCGCTCGACGCCATGGTTACAGAGAAGGCAAAGCACCTCTTCGAAGGCAACGGCGTCTATACCCATATTGAGCTGGAAGCCCGCCACGAGATTGAATTGGAGAAGTACGTAAAACGCGTCCAGATCGAAGCCCGGATCATGGGCGAACTCGCCACCAGCCATGTCCTGCCCCCGGCGATCAGGTACCAGAATACCCTGATCCAGAATATCCAGGGATTGAAGGGGATCGGCCTTCCCGTCAGCGCCTACACAAATCAGCAACAGATCCTGGAAAAGATCTCCCAGCATATCTCTAAGATCAGCGAGCTGGTCGGCAAAATGATCGACGCCCGCAAGGTTGCCAACAACGTTGTCAACACCCGCACCAAGGCAATCGAATACAACAGCCAAGTGAAGGAACCCTATTTTGATGAGATCCGCTATCACGTTGACAAGCTCGAGCTGCTGATCGACGACAAGGAATGGGTCCTGTCCAAATACCGCGAACTGCTCTTTTTGCGCTAGTCGAAAAACACTCCACATACCGAAACCCGCCGTCAGGCGGCCCCGGCAAAGTTTTACTTTGCCGGACATTATCGAAAGTCCACCTACTTTTCACACAGGTGGACTTTTTATTTCATCCGCTCCTTTACCCACCCCTCAGCGATATGCAATTGCTGCTTGATACTGAGGTGCGAATTATCCAGCACAATGGCATCCTCCGCCTGCCGGAGGGGGCTGATCTCGCGGTGCGAATCGATGTAATCGCGGTGCGCAAGGTTTTGCTTCACCTCCGCCAGCGTGATATTGGGATTCTTTTCATAAAGCTCCTTAAAGCGGCGTTGGACCCGTATCGCCTCATCCGCCGTCATGAAGATCTTCAGCTCCGCGTGCGGGAAAACAACCGTACCGATGTCCCGTCCATCCATCACGATCCCCTTCTTCGTTCCCATCTCCTGCTGCCGGGAGACCGCAAATTCTCTCACCGCCTTTACCGCCGCCACCTCACTCACCTTCTCGGCCACCACCAGGTCGCGGATCACATATTCGACGTTCTCGCCGTTTAGCCACATCTCCGTCTGACCATTCTTATGGTTGGCCACGAATTCGAGCCGGATATGCTTCAGCGCTTCCTCCACGGCCTGCGGGATGGTCCAGTCCACATGGTGCCGGATGAAGTACAGCGTGATGGCCCTGTACATCGCCCCGCTGTCGATATACATATAGTTAAGCTCTCTGGCCAGCTGCTTGGCCAACGTGCTCTTTCCGGTGGAGCTCCACCCGTCGATTGTGATAATGATAGTCTTCATCAGCCCCAAAAATAAAAAAAGCCACCTGTTAAGATGGCTTTTTCACGATTTAAATATATTTAAGCTTCTGATTTTTCCTTCGCCTTTTCCTTCAGCGAGAACTTGATCTTCGACAACTCCTTGTCCAGATCGGCCACCAGGATATCCCCATTCTTGATATTCATATTGAGGATTTCTTCCGCCAGCGGATCTTCAAGGTATTTTTGGATCGCCCGATGCAGCGGCCGGGCGCCAAACTGTACATCATAGCCCTTGTCGGCAATGAAATTCTTGGCGTCATCGGTCAGCTCCAACGTAAATCCGAGGTTGGTGAGCCGCTTGAGGACTCCCTTCATCAGGATATCGATGATCTGAAAGATATGCTCCTTATTCAGCGCGTTGAAGATAACGATATCGTCTATCCGGTTCAGGAACTCAGGGCTGAAAGTCCGCTTCAAAGCCTTCTCGATAACGGCCTTGTTGTTGTCATCCGCGTTCTGGGTCCTTGCTGCCGTCGCGAAACCAACTCCATCACCAAAATCCTTTAGCTGACGCACCCCGATATTGGAAGTCATAATGATCAGGGTATTCTTGAAGTCGACCTTCCGACCAAGCCCGTCCGTCAGTTGCCCGTCGTCCAATACCTGCAGCAGGATATTGTAAATATCCGGATGTGCCTTCTCGATCTCATCCAGCAGGATCACGGAGTACGGTTTGCGGCGTACCCGTTCCGTCAACTGGCCGCCCTCTTCATAACCGACATATCCCGGAGGCGCGCCAATCAGGCGGCTCACCGTGAATTTCTCCATGTATTCGCTCATATCGATCCGGATAAGCGAATCTTCCGAATCGAACATATAGCGGGCCAGGGCGCGGGCCAATTCGGTCTTCCCGACACCCGTAGGGCCAAGGAAGATAAAGGTGCCGATAGGCTTTTTGGGGTCCTTTAGTCCGACCCGGTTGCGCTGAATGGCCTTCACCACCTTCTGGATCGCATCAGTCTGACCCACGACCATGCCGGCCATGTCAACTGCCATATTCCGCAGCTTTTCCGTTTCAGCCTGGACCATCCGCTTGACCGGGATACCCGTCATCATGCTGACCACCTCCGCAATGTTTTCTTCGTCGATCGGATAGCGCTTATGCTTGCTTTCTTCCTCCCATTCCGCCTTCGCCTTCTCCAGCTCTTCTTGTAAGCGCTTCTCTGTGTCCCGGAGGCTGGCGGCCTCTTCGAACTTCTGGCTCTTGACTACCTTGTTCTTTTCATTCTTCACGTCTTCGATCTTCTTTTCCAGATCGACGATATTCTGCGGGACATTGATGTTCTTCAGATGCACCCTGGCGCCTACCTCATCCAGCACGTCAATCGCCTTGTCCGGCAACAAACGATCTGTCATGTAACGGTCACTCAGCTTGACACACGCATCGATGGCATCGTCAGAATAAGTAACGTTGTGATAGTCCTCGTATTTCGACTTAATGTTGTTTAGAATTTGAATCGTCTCTTCCACACTGGGCGGATCGACCATGACCTTCTGAAAGCGTCTGTCAAGAGCTCCGTCTTTCTCGATATACATCCTGTACTCATCCAGCGTGGAAGCCCCGATACACTGGAGCTCGCCACGGGCAAGCGCGGGTTTGAAAATATTGGACGCATCCAGCGAACCGCTGGCCCCGCCCGC
>DATMLR010000243.1:0-4826 GCA_035570015.1 Puia sp. | reverse complement strand
CGGATACAGCGGCAAGCTTAAAGCTCGACGATTTCACGGCCGGGGGGGTAAAGATCGCCTGGGATAACCATGCGGACACGACCACGAATCAGTTGGTGGATTTAGCGCAGCCGCTGACGCCCCACGATTCGGTAAAACTCGAGATCGCCTGGCATTATAGTTTGTCCCACAGCCACTCGCGGGAAGGGGTGATCGATTCGACAACTTTTTATCTTGCCTATTTCTATCCGCGCGTGTCAGTATATGATGACTACCTGGGATGGGATACCCAACCGCATACGGGTGGATTCGAGTTTTACAACGACTTTAATGACTATCGGTTGGACGTCACCGTACCCGGGAATTTCGTTGTATGGGCGACGGGCACGCTGGAAAACCCCGGCGAGGTGCTGCAGCCGGAGGCCGCCGATCGGTTGAGTCAATCGATGACCGGCGACTCTACCGTTCATGTGGCTACCCCGCAGGAACTGGCCGATAAAAAGGTCACTGCATCCAATGCCAGCAATACCTGGAAATGGTCGGCAACGAATGTCAGCGATGTGGCCCTTGGGATAAGCGATCATTACGATTGGGATGCCGGGAGTGTTGTGGTGGACGACAAGACGCAGCGGCGGGTGAGCATGCAGGCTGCCTTCCCGGACTTATCGGAGGATTTTCATCATTCCGTTCAATTTGGCCGGTATTCTCTGGCCTGGTTTTCGGCTAACTGGCCGGGTATCCCCTATCCCTATCCAAAATCAACCGCCTTCCAGGGATTCGCCGACATGGAGTATCCGATGATGATGAACGACAGCCACTTTGGTGACCTGGCTTTTGCGGAACTGGTGCAGGATCATGAACAGGCGCATACCTATTTCCCCTTTTACATGGGTACGAATGAAAGCCGTTATGGGTTTATGGATGAGGGCTGGGCAACCACGCTGGAATACCTGATCGGCGTTGCCGAAAAGGGGAAGGAGGGGGCGGATAAGTTCTACAAGCAATTCCGGGTTAACGGGTGGATACACGGCGCACATGATAAGGAGAACCCCATTATTACGCCCAATCCCGATATTACCTTTGGGGTCGGTAATAACGAATATGGCAAGCCATCTCTCAGCTATCTGGCCTTAAAAGACATGCTTGGCGACAAAATATTCAAGAAGGCATTGCATACCTATATGGACAACTGGAATGGAAAACATCCAATTCCGTGGGATTATTTTTATTCGATGGAAAAGGGCTCCGGCAAGGATTTGAATTGGTTCTTTTATAACTGGTTTTTTACTCCGAGCTATATCGATCTGGATCTGGCTAAAGTCGATAAGGCTTCGAAAGGATATACGCTGGATATTAAAAATATCGGCGGATTTGCGGTTCCATTTGACGTGATCGCGACGTATGACGACGGGTCAACCGAAACGTTTCATCAAACGCCAATGGTCTGGGAGCAAAATCAGAAGGAAATCACTGTAACGCTCAGGACCGAAAAAACCTTAAAATCGTTGACGCTGGACGGAGGGATCTTTATGGATGCCAACGAAAAGGATAATACATGGCCGAGCCAGCCGGGGAAGTAGGTCGGGACGGATTGGGGCGATGGTTCGGCTGACTATTAAGATACGTCGGGAGGCATTGGAAAGGGCGTATTAGCTGAAATCTGAAGGATTGAAAGGTAGATTTGCGCATATGTTCAATTAAGTTCAAAAAAAGTTCAATAAAAGCTCGATTTTTGGCTATATTTGCTTGAATTAAGCAAATTTTTATAAATGATTGTCGAATTTAGCGTAAAGAATTTTCGATCGATCAGGGACCTGCAGACTATCAGTTTTGCAGCCACCGGGTTGAAGAGTGCTGAAGAGAACGCAGAAGTCGATACGAACAATATCGCCCACGACGGCGGTATGCGGCTCCTAAAGACCGTAGGTATCTATGGTGCCAATGCCAGCGGGAAAAGCAACCTGATCCGGGCCATCGAATATTTCATCCAGGCGATAAAAAACGAGGCGAGTTCGGAATCAAACTTGCAATCGCTTTGCGACCCTTTTATATACCAAGACGGACCATTTGAAACGGAATCATTTTTTCAAATGGTGCTGATCCTACAGCAGAAGAAATACCGGTACGGATTTACAGTCAAGAATAATCCGGACTATATTGACAGAGGCAGCAGGCAACTCGTCACCAATGAGTGGCTTTACGGCACGAAGGAAAAAAACTCAGGTGAATATTTTACTCGTAAAGGGCTTGAAACAAAAAAGGAGACCCTTCCCGGCGAAACGGTAATACCTGCGCTTCCATATGCTCACACCTTATTTATAACTCACGCGGCGGCCTTCGACGCAGTCGGTATCTGTGCGGAGATTAGAAATTTCCTTTTGGGCTGGACTATTTCAAATTTTACGCTGGGATTTGATGCCTTTCGGTTCAATACGTTGCGGTTAATCGACCTGGAAAACAGAAAATTTGAGCTCTTAGAATTGCTTTCCGCTTTCAATCTCCACTACAGTGACGTCGTCATCGAAAAGGATAATCCCAAACCAAACTATGAATCGATCACCCATGAAAAGATTTTTTTCATAAAGGAATTTATAAATAATCGGCGTGAAATAATCCCTGTCAAGTTGAATCTAAGAAATACAGAGTCGGCCGGCACACAGAAACTTTTTGACATCGCAGGTCTTTTGCTAAGAGCGTTTGGCTTGCCTATCAGTGGCTTTCTCATTATTGACGAGATCGATAGCAATTTCCATCCTGCCCTGCTCATCAACTTGATCGGTCTCTTCAATAATCCCAATATCAACAAAAGCAAAATCCAGGTCCTTTTTACCAGTCATGATACAAATTTGATGTCCCCAAACCGGATGAGGCGGGATCAATTCTATTTTACGGAGAAAGGGGAGGACGAGGCCACCAGGGTCTATTCGCTTGCCGACCTGCGTGGCGTCAGGAATGACGCCGATTTTGCGAAGAATTATCTGGCTGGCTTCTATGGCGCTGTTCCCGTGCTGGAAAAATTCACTCGTCAAATGGAAACACAAAAGGATGGAACCTTGGAATATTAAAGCGGACGATGTTCGAGAAGCCGACTTCCTTCCAACCTTTATTATTTTCTGTGAAGATGAAGTTAGCGAACCCGTTTATTTTAAATACTTTGAAACGTCCAAGATAAAGGTAAACTTGGTCGGCGGGCAGAAGAGCAAGCTTGAGCATGTCGCCAAAGCCATCACCCGCTGCATGAGCGACGATCTGATGGAAATAGAGGAAGGCGTCTACCGGCTCAAAGCCGAGGAAACCCACATTTGGTGCGTTTTTGACAGGGATGTCGAGCCCCAGAAGCAGTTGCAAAATTTGGGGAACACTTCGTTCGATCTGGCCATCAATACGGCTCGGGCCAGTGGTATAAAGGTTGCCTGGAGCAATGATGCCTTTGAGCTTTGGGTACTCCTTCATTTTGAAGATGTTGATCCCACTGATCAATCTAGCCGCAATAGAGCGGCCTATTATGACCGGCTGACGGTCATTTTCGGCACTTTACCCAATCCCAATGCCGATTTGGCGAAGATTCTTTTGCGTCCGGATTTTCAATACAAAGAGAGTCTGAAGCATGAGAACAATTTCCGGAATATCGTAAGATCGCAAATGATAGTAAAGACGAATGATGCCGTCGCAAGAGCCCGGCAGTTGGAAGCCTTGCATGCTGTGTCAGGTGCGCCGACGCACCGCCAGGCTCCTTGTACGATGGTGCATTACCTGGTTGAGGAGTTACTTAAATTTGGTGGAAAGGATCTGAAATAGACTAGATGGGCGGTAGCGTGGACAAAATGGCGGCGCCTTGGTTCCATTAGGACGTGTATGGAGATGAAAAAGCCAGACGCGGAGTCCGGCTTCGTGGAGAATATCGGAGTCGAACCGACGACCTCTTGCATGCCATGCAAGCGCTCTAGCCAGCTGAGCTAATTCCCCGGATACGTCCCCGGGTATTCCGGGGGCGGGGTGCAAATATAGGGGATTTTAGAGTAATTTTACCCTATGGGAATCGGAAGACAGATCGCCGAATACTTCTATATCAAAAAACGGGATCCGAATGCGCCGAACACGCAATGGATGCGGTATATGCATGGGATCAACCGGATTTCGATCTTTATGTTTCTGGCGGGGATCATTATCCTGCTGCTTAAGCTTTTCGTTTTCAAAAAACATTAAGGGAGGCAGGCCGCAGGCTGGTCGGGGGATCCGGCGAGGAACCGCAGGATGCTGGCAGCGGCGTTGGCGGAGGCGTGACCGCCCATGCTGAGCAATTCTTTGAGCTGACGGTAGTCCTCGCGGAGTTGTTGCCGGCGGGCATTGTCGTGGAGCAGGTCTTCGAGTTCGCGGCGGAGGTTACCGGGAGTTAGCTCGTCCTGGATGAGTTCTTTGACGACCAGCTTGTCCATAATCAGGTTGACGAGCGAGATATATTTCACTTTAATCAGCCGCCGGGCGATCTGGTAGGAGACGGCACTGCCTTTGTAGCACACGATTTCGGGTACGCCGAAGAGCGCGGTCTCGAGGGTGGCGGTCCCGGAGGTGACACAGGCGGCCCGGGCCTGGGCGAGGAGGGCGTAGGTCTGGTTGCAGGTAGAGGCGACGTTGGGGTAGCCTGCCGTCAGGTGGTCATAGAAGGCGGGTTCCTGACCGGGGGCCTGAGCGACGACAAATTGGAAGTCCGGAAAGTGACGGCTGGCCTCCAGCATGATAGGAAGCTTCTTTTGGATCTCCTGTTTGCGGCTGCCGGGCAGGAGAGCAATAATCGGTTTATGGAACGGGAAGGGCGGCCCGGCACGGAAGCTGTCGATCTCTTCGAC
>DATMLR010000242.1:0-6524 GCA_035570015.1 Puia sp. | reverse complement strand
CGGTGGTGAAGACGGGTTTTCTCGTCGGCGCGACGCCAAGATATCAACAGTTGGCCCTGATCATCGGCGTGATCGTTTCCGCCATTGCCGTCGGCTTTACCATCAAAGTGCTGGACACACCCACCCCCGACCTCGTCGCCCATGGCGTCCGGCATGCGATCGGCACGACCTTCCCTGCCCCACAAGCCACGCTGATGGCTACGCTGATAAAGGGGATACAGTCCGGGAATCTCGACTGGAACTACGTGCTGGTGGGCGCCGCGCTGGCGCTGGTCGTCGAGCTGTGCGGCGTCCGCGCGCTCAGTTTCGCCATCGGGGTGTATCTGCCGTTATCCACTACGCTGACCATCTTCTGCGGCGGCGCAATCCGGGGTCTCGTTGACAAGGTCAAAAAGAAACGGGGGGTAGCCTTTTCCGAGATGGGAGAGGACCTGGAGAAAGGCAACCTGTTCGCAACGGGTCTGGTCGCGGGCGGCGCATTGATGGGTGTCATCTTTGCGTTCCTGCGTATCCCGGCGAAAGTGGTGGACTTCCTCGATCGGCTCAGCCTGGAGAAAACGCTGACTTCGGCGCTGGGTCAATCGGGCTATTACTTACTTGGGGTCGTCTTCTTTGTGATTATGGGTTACGTGTTGTACAGAGCCGGAGCGTCAAAAGAACAACCGACTGTTTAGCGAGAGATCGGCGGCATTAACTCATCTTGAACGGCACGATCATCTCGAAGACGGGGATATTTACCTCGAAGGTCTTCTTATTATTAAGATTCTCCATCGTGTAGGAGCCATACATTTTGCCCATCTCGGTACGAAGGTTACAGCCACTGACGTATTGGTACCTTTCACCGGGCTGGAGGACCGGCTGGACACCAACCACCCCCTCACCTTCTACCTCACGATAACTTCCGTTGCTGTCGAAGATATGCCAGTGGCGACGGTGTAATTTGACTGAAAAGCCGTTGTGATTTTCGATCGTGATCCTATAGGCAAACATGTATTCTCCGGAGATGGGATTGGAATAGTCCGGCTGGTAGAACGTTTCCACGCTCACCTCCATTCCTTCCGAAATCTTGTTTGCCATCATAGCCAAATTTTCCTAAAGTTAATCAAAATAGGCACAAATGGGGGTAATTTTGCGCCATATGAAAATTGCGGTCGCAAAAGGGGACGGGATCGGTCCGGAGATCATGGATGCGGTCCTGGGTATTTTTAATGCCGGCAAGGTTCCGCTCGAATACGTCCTGGTGGAAATGGGAAAATGGGTATTTGACAAAGGATTTTCCAACGGAATGACCCCCGAAGCAAAACTGACCATCGAAGATCTTGGAATTTTATTCAAAGGTCCGATGGAAACGCCTAAAGGGAAAGGAGTGAAGAGTGTGAACGTCACGGCCCGCAAGACGTGGAACACCTACGCCAACAAACGCGTCTTTCAGTCGTTGCATGGAGTGGATACCGTGTTCTCCCGCGCCGGGATCCCCGTCGACATCACCATCGTACGGGAGAATATCGAAGATACATACGGCGGCATCGAGCACATGCTGACCCAGGACGTAGCGTTGAGCCGGCGTTTCATCACCCGGCCCGGCAGCCTCCAGGTTATCAAATACGCGTTCGAGATGGCCAAGAAGAACGGCGCCCGCCGGATCACCTGCGGTCATAAGGCAAATATCATGAAGCTGACCGATGGGCTGTTCCTGGAATGTTTTCAGGAGGTGGCAAAGGAATACCCCGAACTGAAGTCCGATGATATTATCGTCGACGATCTGGCGATGAAGCTGGTCGTCCGGCCGCAGGATTTCCATGTGGTTGTGCTGACCAATCTCCAGGGGGATATCATTTCCGATCTCTGCGCCGGCCTGGTTGGCGGTCTGGGTTTCGCTCCGTCCGCCAATATCGGGGACCATATCGCGATCTTCGAGGCGGTTCATGGCACGGCGCCCGACATTGCGGGCAAGAACGCAGCCAACCCCACCGCCTTGCTGCTGAGCGGGATCGCGATGCTGCGGCACCTCGGGCTGATGGAAAATGCGGCCGTCATAGAGAACGCCTTATTATATACACTGGAGCAGGGTGTCCATACGGGTGATTTTGGCGACGGGACGATCCCGGCACTTAGCACAACTGCATTTGCCGAAGCCATCATCGCCAACTTCGGGCGGATCCCAGAGCATGGCGCCCGGCCGATCCTGCCCAATCAACCCATTACAACTACCGCCTTCAAGCTCTCCGCGAATGAAATGATGGTCTCCGATGACCGGCAGAAGGAAGCGATCGTTGGAGTGGACTTCTTTATCGAAAGCTCGGAGCAACCGCAAAGCATCGCAAAAAAATGCCAACGGCATGGCGGCGTGAAGTTCAACCTGATCAATATCAGCAACCGGGGTACTCAGGTCTGGCCGACGGGATCGGTCTATACAAACCTGGTGAACCTGTTCAATGTCCGGTTCGAGAGTATCGACGGCTCGCCATTGAACCAGCAGGACGTGTTGGGCCTTTATGTCAGCCTGAGCGGCGATTTCAAGATCTGTTCCTCAGAGCTGCTGAACCTGCTTGGGGATCGAAAAGCTTATTCGCTGGCTCAGGGTCAATAGGGCTGACCGGACCCGACCGTGCGGGCGGTCGCGGGCGGGAAATCTTGCCTCACCCCGATTTGGCATAAAATTAGCTGAATTTAGAAAGACTCCTCTTCCCCTGCTTCACCCACAGCAGTAGATCAACCTTCGCTTGGAGCCGGCTTCCAGCCGGCTCGACCGACGTCCGCTAATTCCAATATTAATTTTCCGATTTTCTTAGCTGTTACCTGAACTCATCTTAAAAAGAGCTCTATGAAAAAATACTACCCGCCCCTGACTCGGGTTCTATTTTGCTTACTGTTATCCATCTGTGCCCGGCGAACATCCGGTCAGATTCAGACTGAGCGGTTTATTGCCACCGGTCCGAACAGTAACGGATTTTATGAGTATCTTCCCCGGGAGTATAGTCAGGATTCAACGAAGACATTTCCGCTGATCGTATTCCTGCATGGCGCAGGCCAGTTGGGTAACGGGACTACGCAGCTTCCCCTGATCCTGCAAACGCCGATACCCGGACTGATCGCCAAAGGAGGCTTCCCCGACAGTTTTGTGGTGAATGGCAAAGCCTACGAATTTATCGTGATCTCTCCCCAATTCGCCGCCTGGCCCGGCGGCGGTGACGTGAATGATGTCATCCAGTATTCGATGGCACATTACCGGGTCGATACGGGGCGGATTTACCTCACCGGGCTGAGTATGGGCGGAGACGCGACCTGGAACTATGCCTCTTTTTCGCAATGGGCGGGACTGCTGGCCGCGATCGTACCGATTTCCTGCGATTCGATCTACTACGGGCTGGCAGGCGCGGAGGCGATGGCGGCAAACAATCTTCCCATATTCTGCACCCATAACAAGGATGACAATCTCTACCCCTGCGCCGATGACATCTATAATGTCAACCTGGTCAACTCTGTTACTCCCCACATCACTCCGACGGCACAGTTCAGGATGTTCTACAACTCAGGACATGACGCCTGGGATTCGACGTATAATCCTAAATCGATCTTCTATCAGGGTCTCAATATTTATCAGTGGATGCTGTTGTATACCCGGGACCCGGGAGGCAATACCCCGCCGCCGCCCCCGCCGCCGACAATCACCTCATTTACCCCGGCCAGCGGAGGGCTGGGATTGACAGTGTCGATCAGCGGGTCGGGCTTTACCGGCGCGAACGTCGTCAGCTTCGGCGGGGTCGCCGCCAGCGCTTTTACGATCCAGTCGGACAACCAGATCATTGCGATCGTCGGTAAGGGCGCCAGCGGATCGGTTGTCGTGACCAGTTCCAGCGGTACGGCTACGCTGGCGGGGTTCCGCTATATCGAGGCGCCGGTAATCAACTCTTTCACCCCGACCAGCGGCGGGCTGGGGATAACCGTGACGATCCGGGGGTCGGGCTTTACCGGGGCCAGTTCGGTGACTTTCGGCGGGGTGGGTGCGAGTGCGTTTACCGTCGTGTCGGACAGTGTGATTGCAGCGGTTGTGGGCACGGGCGCGTCTGGAGATGTCGAGGTTGCCAGTCCCGGCGGTACGGCTATCCTCGCGGGTTTCCAATTCCTCACGGCGCCGGCAATCAACTCGTTCACCCCGACGAGTGGCGGGTTGGGGATGACCGTGACGATCCGGGGGTCGGGTTTTACCGTTGCCAGTTCGGTAACTTTTGGCGGGGTTGGTGCGAGTGCGTTTACCGTTGTATCGGACAGTGTGATCTCGGCGATTGTCGACACCGGAGCGAGCGGGTCGGTTGTGGTGACCAGTCCGTACGGTACGGGTACCCTGGCAGGATTCAGTTTCACCGCGCCGCCACCGCCGCTCGTTCCGTTGGGATTCGTGACATTTACGGCGGTACCGATCGGCTCGCAGAAACCGGAGGTTCAGCTTTCGTGGTCCGATTCTTCCGAAGTGGATAACCGGTTTTTCCTCGTACAACGTTCCACCGACAGTATCCAATTCAGCACGATCGACACCATCGGTGCTATTCCGGGCCTGTTGACCGGTAATCCTTATTCGGAGATCGATCCGGACCCGCTGCCGGGTTCCGACTTTTACCGGGTATTGCAGGTGCATCTGGACGGGACCACGAGTGTATCGCCCGTGCGCAAGGTCGTGAACGGGCAGGGATCGGGCGTGACCCCGTCAGGGCCTGAGGCGCCCGGGATGTGGCTGAACCCAAATCCCGCCACGACGACGCTGTACTTAACCATCGGAGGAACGGTATCCGAGTCGCTGGAGCTGAGACTGGTCGATGTCAGCGGAAATGTGCTGCGGGAATGGATCTTCCAGAAGACCGCAAACAACTGGATCCAACAGGTGGAGATCGGGGATCTCGTGGCGGGGATGTATTTTATCCAGGCCTTTGGTCAGAACTGGCACTCCGCGCGGGAGTTTATAAAGAGATAGGGACCCTCCCGGGACGGGCTCCTTCCCGGGACAGGCTTCCTCCGGAGATGGGCTTCTTCCCGGGACAGGCTTCCTCCGGAGATGGGCTTCTTCCGGAGACGGGCTTTTCTCTGGGACCGGCTTTTCTCTGGGACCGGCTTCCCCTTGGGACGGGCTTCCCCCGGAGACGGGCTTTTCCTTGGGACCAGCTTCCCCCCGGAGACGGGCTTTTCCCGGAGACAGGCTTTTCCTGGGCGGACTGCTCTTTTTCAGGGAAATTCTAATTATGGCGAATTCGCCGCAGTTAAAAATTTTCGTGTTTACACAACATTCGGCCCCCCGGTCTCCGCGTACCCGGGGTGGAACCAACGAAAAACTGCCAAGCCTCTGCCGGCGCGTGTGAGATATCCGGATTACTCGGTCAGGACCGGGCGGTTCAGGTGATGCGACAGCTGGATCAAGAGAAGAACTCCCATCAGGGTAAAAAGCGCAAGTGTTGCAAAATGGATTGACCGGTAGCGCTCCTCCTGCTCGTCAAGTCGGCGGAGATGCAGGTTGTGGTCCTCCTCACTGCCGTGGATATCGGCAGACCGGTCGGCAAGGCGTGTCCTGACGTAGAGTAAAAAGCTGACGATCGTCACGACAGCGCTGAGGATGCAGGCGGCGACGGTTAGCTGGAAGAGGAGATCAGATCCGCTTGGTTTGTGCATAATCGTTCTTAAGTAGCCAGGGAGTAATCTTCTCCCGCTGATCTCCCTGGATGATGATCAGCCCGTCCTTGACCGAGCCGCCGGTGCCACAGTACGCCTTCAGCTGCCGACCCAACTCTTCGAGTTCGGATTCCGGACCGACATAGCCTTCTACCAACGTAACCGCCTTTCCGGCCCGTTGCCTGGTATCCAGTCTTACCTTCAACCTCTGCTGTCGCGGCAGCACCCGCTCCTGCGAAACGGGCTCTTCCTCCGGCCGAAAGTTTGGATCCGTAGAATATACAATACCGTTACTGCCGGGTTTCTTTTTTCTCATACAAATGATTGATTGTTCAAAGTATCGCCGCCTTCATGCTCATGTCCAGGCTTTTGGCCTGATGGATAAGGGCGCCGACGCTGACGTAGTCCACACCGGTACGGGCATAGTCTTCGATATTGCCGAGATGGATGCCGCCGCTGGCTTCGGTTTCAAACCGTTCGCCGATCAGGGATAGCGCTTCGGCAAGCTGGCGGGGAGTGAAATTGTCGAGCATGATCCGGTCGACCTTACCAATCGCCAGTACACGGCGGACCTCATCGATGTTCCGCGTCTCCACTTCGATCTTCAGCTGGGGCTTGTGTGTTTGCCGATATGCACTGGCCTGTTCAATCGCCGCTTCCAGGCTGCCGGCATAGTCGATGTGGTTATCTTTCAGCAAGATCATGTCGAAGAGACCGAAGCGATGGTTGAGCCCGCCGCCGATCCGGACCGCCTCCTTTTCGAGGAGCCGGAAATTCGGCGTAGTCTTCCGGGTGTCCAGGATCCGCGTTTTATGTCGCTGCAGCCGGTCGACGTATTGCCGGGTCAGGGTGGCGATACCGCTCAT
>DATMLR010000241.1:0-4242 GCA_035570015.1 Puia sp. | reverse complement strand
GGGGCCGGCGCCGGGAATATCGGAAAATATAGCGAGTGCAGTTTTGGTGTGGAGGGGACGGGAACCTTCAAGGGGGAAGAGGGGGCGCAGCCTTTTGTTGGACATGTGGGGTTGCGGCATTCGGAGAAGGAGGTTCGCCTGGAGGTCATTCTGCCGGTTCATCTCAGCCGGGCGGTGGTGGCGGCGATGATCGCGGCTCATCCATACGAAGAAGTCGCTTATGACCTCGTGCCCCTGGCGAATGTGCAGGGCGGGATCGGGGCGGGGCTGGTCGGGGAATTGGTGTTGCCGATGGAGGAGGAGGCCTTCCTGGGGCGGTTGTGCGGGGTGTTCGGGGTGCCGGTTGTCCGGCATACGCGGTTGACGGGGCAGCCGGTACGGCGGGTGGCGGTTTGCGGGGGAGCTGGCAGCTTCTTGATTTCCAACGCGTTAGCCGTAGGCGCCAACTTTTATATCACGTCGGATGTTAAATATCATGAGTTTATGGATGCGAATGACCGGCTGGTGATTGCGGATATTGGCCATTGGGAAAGTGAGCAATTTACTGTCGACCTGCTGATTGGCCACTTGCGGGAAAAATTTAGTAACTTTGCCGTCCTTAAATCGGATGTCCGGACAAACCCGGTTCATTATCATGTTGGTGTAAAGTCAAAATAAATTATGTCAAACGTAAAAGAATTCTCTGTCGAGGAAAAGCTCGCCTCTCTCGTGAGCCTCCAAAAAATTGAATCGAAATTGGACGAGTATAAAATCCTCAAAGGCGAGTTGCCGATGGAGGTGAGCGACCTGGAGGATGAGATCACGGGGCTGCATTCGCGTCAGACGAGAGTGGAGGAGGAAATCAACGGAATACAGGAATTCATCAACCAGAAGAAAGAGGCGATCAAGGAAGCCGATGCGTTGATCAAGAAATATGACAAGCAGAGCCAGAATGTGAAAAATAGCCGGGAGTTCGAGGCGATCAACAAGGAGATCGAGATGCAGCAGCTGGAAGTGAAGCTGGCAGAGAAGCATATCAAGGATGCCAATGAAGAGATTGCCGAGAAGGTACAATTGCTGGAGAAGGCCAAGAAGAATATTGGGACGAAAGAGTCGGTGCTGAAGAATAAGAAAGACGAGCTGGACAAGATCATCGCGACCACGGAAAAGGAAGAGAAGCATTTCGCGAAGCTGTCTTCCGATGCCCGGGAGAAGGTAGAGCCGCGGCTTCTGCACTCTTATGATCGGATCCGCGGCAATTACCGGAATGGGCTGGCGGTGGTCCCGGTGCTTCGGGATGCCTGCGGGGGATGTTTTAACGCGATTCCGCCGCAGCGGCAGAGTGAGATCCGGCAGCGCAAGAAGATCATCGTTTGTGAGAACTGCGGCCGGATCCTTGTCGACAATGAGCTGAACGACGCGGTAGAAGTCAAGTAAGGTCAGTGGTTTTCCGGATCATCATTTTTGCAGGGTTATTCATCCCGGTAGCCGGATACGGGCAAAAACATTTCGATTTCAATCCGGGTTGCCGGGAGGCGTATCGGGCGATCGTGCAGCTTCGGCTGGACGAGGGGAGCCAGATGCTGGCAGCGGAGCGGAAGCGTGATCCGGACAATCTGATCCCGGATTTCCTGGGTAACTACATCGATTTTTTCCAACTTTTTTTCAATGAGGACGCGGCCGATTATGCGGCGGTGAAAGTCAGGCTGGAGCGGCGGCTTGAGAGCATGGCCGGGGGTCCGGAGGCTTCGCCTTTTTCCCTATTCACGCGCAGCGTGATCCATTTCCAATGGGCGGCGATCAAGGTTAAGATGGGAAGTAATCTGGATGCGGGGCTTGAGTTCCGGCGCTCATTCCTGGAGAGCCAGGAATGCAGGCAAAAATTCCCGGCTTTCGGTCCTGCGCTGATGTTGAGCGGGGCGATGAAAGTCGTGGCAAGTACCATTCCCGATGGGTACAAATGGCTTAGCAAATTAATGGGGATCCGCGGCAGCGTAAAGGAGGGGATCGGGGAGCTGGATCAATTTCTTCGGAAGGATGACGAATGGTCGGCGTTATTCCGCGATGAGGCCAATTTCTACTACCTCTATTTGCAGTTTTATATCCTAAACGAGCACGAGCAGGTCTTCGCGTATATCCGGCAGCACAACCTGGATGTGCGGAACAATTATCTATATGCTTATTTGTATGCCAACCTTTGTATCAACGATCAGCAGTCGGCGCTGGCAGAACGGATCATTGAGGGGAGGAGCAGGGAGGCTGGATATCTGGATATGCCCGTTTGGGATCTTGAGATGGGTTATGCCGCGTTGAATCACCTGGAGCCCGGAGCGCCGGTGTATTTGGAACGGTTCCTCCGCCGGTTCAAAGGCCGGTTCTATGTCAAGGATGCGTTGGAGAAGCTGAGCTGGTATTACTATGAAAAAGGGAACCAGGGAGCAGCGGATTCGTTGCGGGAGGAGGTGATCCGGCGGGGCACGGCGGAATCGGATGCAGACCAGCAGGCGCTGAAGGAGGCGCGAAGTGGTGTGTGGCCGGATAAGACGTTGTTGCAGGCGCGGTTGTTGACGGATGGCGGGTATCTGCAGGAGGCGCTGCGGTCGTTGCAGGGCGTAAGCACGTCGAGTTTTGCGCGGGTGGAAGACCGGTGTGAGTTAGCGTACCGGCTTGGGCGGATCTATGATGGGTTGGGCAGGAAGGATGAGGCGATTGAAGCGTATCTGACCACGATCAAGACGGGTGAGGGGCTGCGGGAATATTATGCGGCCCGGTCGGCATTGCAGGTGGGGTATATCTATGAGCAGCGGGGAGATTGTGAGCGGGCGGTAGCCTTTTTTCAGAAATGCTTGTCGCTTAAGGATCATGACTATAAAAACTCACTGGATCAGCGGGCGAAATCCGGGATTGCACGGTGTAGGGGGGAATAAGGCGAGACCCTCCGGTGGGCTCGCCTGCGCGCGGCTTCGGCGGCCGATGTGGGAATTTTGTGGGGTCGGGAAATTGCGAATTACTTAAATTGGTCCCATGTTACGGCGGATCCAGATTCAGAATTATGCCATCATTGATGAGCTGAGCATTGATTTTTCGGCGCGGATGAATGTGATCACGGGGGAGACCGGCGCGGGTAAGTCGATCCTGATGGGAGCGTTGTCGCTGATCCTGGGGGACCGGGCGGATACTTCGGTGTTGCTGGAAGGCGACAGGAAGTGTGTGGTGGAGGGAGTTTTTGCGGCCAGTGGTTATACTGGTGTTAAGGCCTTCTTCCGTGCGAATGATCTTGATATCGAAGAAGAGGTCGTAATTCGGCGGGAGATAGCGCCGAGCGGGAAATCGCGGGCATTTGTGAACGACACGCCGGTAAACCTGGACCAATTGCGGAAACTGGGATCGATGCTGGTCGATCTGCACCGGCAGTTCGATACGCTGGAACTGGGTGAATCGGACTTTCAGCGGGAGGTACTGGATGCGCTGGCGGGGCAACTGGGAGTGGTGGAGGAATATCGGGCATTATACCGGGGCTGGCAGTCAGCGGCGAAGGAGCTGGCGGCGTTGGAAGAGCGGCAGGCACAATCCAACAAAGAACTCGACTACAATAAATTCCTGCTGGATGAACTGAGTGAGGCGGGATTCAGGGAGCAGGAACTGGAAGAGCTCGATCAGGAGCTGAAGCTGTTAAGTCATTCTGAGGGGATCAAGACCATGTTGTCCAAAGTTTACTATGATCTTCGGGAAGGGGAGCAGCCGATTGTCAATCAGCTCCGGGTGCTGCAACAGTCGATCGGCGCCTATTCTGCGTATCATAGCGGGCTGAGTGTGCTGGCGGATCGGATGGTTTCGGTGCAGATCGAGCTGCAGGATATTGCAGAGGAGGTGGATCACCTGAATGATACGGTCAACTATGATCCCGGGCGGATCGATGCAATCAATGAGCGGTTATCCATCGGATACAAGCTGCTAAAGAAGCATGGGCTGCGAACGACGACGGAACTGCTGGCGCTACAGCGGAAATTGGAGGATGGGATGCAGGATTCGCTGCAGCTGGGGGAAAGTATCGCCGCCTGGGAACGGGAAGTTGGGCGGTTATGGCTGGAGGTGAAAAAGAAGGCGGCGGCATTATCGGGGGGACGGGTTGCGCAGGTGGCGGGGCTGGAAGAGCGGGTGAATAAATTGCTCAAACAGGTTGGGATGCCGAATGCGCGGCTGCGCGTCGTGGTGGAGGCTTGCGAGCCGGATAGCCGAGGAGCGGACCGGGTTGAATTCCTG
>DATMLR010000240.1:0-5952 GCA_035570015.1 Puia sp. | reverse complement strand
TGAAGTGGGGTTGAACCTGACCCGGATCGGAGTCGACCCTGCGCTGTATTCCGCGCTGAGCCCTTGTCAGCCGCTGTTCTCGGATATCTTCTTCAAATCCCGGTCGTCCAACTCGTTTACGGCGGATATGAAGGATTTCGTGACGCCCATGACCTTTACGGAAAACCCGGTGATGGACTATTCGCTGCAGGGCGATACGATCCGTTGCAATCATCCGGCCGCCACGATCACCCTGACCAATAATTCAACCGCCGGGTATTACACCTGGCAGACCGTCAGTGGCGCGATTGCCGGCAGCAACAGCGACAGCTCGCAGCTTAGCATCAGGCAGCCGGGAACGTATATTGTCTCGGCTTCGCCGGCGCAGGGCTGTCCTCCGACGCGGGTAGACACGGTGGTAGTGCCGATCGATACGTTCCCGCCGGTGGCTTCCGCTTTTGCGGGGCTGTCGGGGAATCTGCTGGCGCTTTATGGCGGCAATGTGGCGGCAAGCAACTATTCCACGCCGTTCGGGGGTTCTCAGGGATTGACTTTCGCCTGGAGCGGGCCGGCCGGATTCGCCTCCACGCAGCAAGACCCACTGACGGATACAGTCTGGGGAACCTACCATTTAACGGTGACGGAGAAACGTAACGGGTGTACAGATACAGCATCGACAACGGTCCTGGCCAGCATGTTCATACCCTTACTGGCCAATGATCTGGCGGTTAACGGTATTTATCAGGATGGCGGCGTCAGTCTGCATTGGGAAGACCCGAATGCGTCGGATGTCGCTTCGTATGTCGTCGAACGAATGGATGCTTCTTCGGAGTTCCTGCCGATCGGGACGGTGGCCGGCGATGGATGCCGGTGTTTTGTGGATGCTCATCCGTTAACCGGTCAGGATGATTATCGTGTGAAGGCGGTTACGGTTAGCGGGTCAGCATATTATTCTACTGTGGTGGATATACGGGCTGCCGGTTTGGGCGACGGCTTTTATCTCGCAGGCGGACCCGCCGGAATGAATTTGATCGGTGAGGTGAGCAAGGATGGACAGGGTATTCTGGTTGTGTATGATGCGACCGGACAGACGCTTTTGCAACGGAATGTCTGGCTGGGCATCGGAACCAACACGTTTGCGCTTCCCGCTACAGGTAACGGGGTTCCGGCGGTGCGGGTGGTCGGCTTGTTCATGTACGGGAAGCTGGTGTTTTCAGCGAAGGCCTTGTGGTGAGTGGGGTTGTAGGGGACAGATGGTGTTCACATTATCTTGTGTATTGTTCGTCGGTCACTTTTTCCATCCAGTCTACGACTTTACCGTCGAGGTTCTCCTGGATCGCGATATGGGTCATAGCCGTAAGGGGAGTGGCGCCATGCCAGTGCCGCTCGCCCGGAGAAAACCAAACGACATCACCCGGATGGAGTTCTTCAACAGGGCTGCCTTCGCGCTGCGCCCAGCCACAGCCGGCTGTCACGATGAGAGTCTGCCCGAGCGGATGAGTATGCCAGGCGGTTCGGGCGCCGGGTTCAAAAGTCACACTCGCTCCGGCGGTGCGGGCGGGAGCTTCGGTCATGAACAGCGGATCGATACGGACAGGGCCGGTGAACCATTCTGCAGGCCCCTTACCAGACGGCTGGAAGCCGATACGTTTGATTTGCATGGGATGCTATTTTGATCACTTTATAAAGATACGGCGAATGGCTGGCGATAAAGAAATTTGGCGGTTTACCCATTCAATCGTAATATTGCAATTAAACGATAAAGAATGGGCGTTACCAAGTCGGAGATCTTCAGCGACAAGCAGAACAGGCTGGCGGGCATGATGAAGGCGCTCGCCCACCCTGCCCGGATCGCAATCATCCAGCATCTGATCAGGGCAAATGCCTGTATCTGCGGGGACCTGGTCGGTGAACTGGGACTGGCCCAGCCGACCATCTCGCAGCATCTGAAGGAATTAAAGACCGCCGGCCTTATCCAGGGGACGATCGAAGGAACCAGCGTGTGCTATTGCATCGAGCCGAAGACCTGGGCGGTGTATCAAAAGGAGATTGCGGCTTTGTTTGCAGCCTATAAAGTTGACAGTAATTGTAAATGTTAAAAAAACTATCATGGAAACCGCCGAACAACTCAAAGAACTCGTCCGCGAACGGTACAGCGCCATCGCCCTCCGGGAAAAAGCCACCAATGAAGCCTCCTGCTGCGGCTCCGGATGTTGCTCCATCGAGACCTCCAACATCATGACCGACGAATACAGCACACTTGAAGGCTACAACCCCGACGCCGACCTTGGCCTGGGCTGCGGATTGCCTACCCAATTCGCGCGGATCAAAAAAGGTGACGTCGTTATCGATCTGGGATCCGGCGCGGGAAACGATTGCTTCATCGCCCGCAACGAAACCGGCGAAACCGGCAAAGTCATCGGTATCGACTTCACTGTTGCTATGATCGATAAGGCTCGCGCCAACGCCGAAAAACTCGGCTACAACAACGTCGAATTCCGCTTCGGCGATATTGAGAAAATGCCCGTCACCGCAGGCGTTGCCGACGTCATCGTGTCGAACTGCGTCCTCAACCTGGCACCCGATAAGGCAGGCGTCTTCGAGGAAATCTACCGGGTCCTCAAACCGGGAGGTCATTTTAGTATCTCCGACATTGTCCTTTCCGGCACCCTCCCTCAGCCGATCCGGGAAGCCGCTGAAATGTACGCGGGCTGCGTAGCGGGCGCCATTCAGAAATCCGACTATCTGGGTCTCATTGAATCTACAGGGTTTAAAAATATTAGCATCCAGAAAGAAAAACCCATTACACTCCCGGATGATATTTTATCCCGCTACATGACCCCCGATGAAGTCCGGATATTCAAAATGACCGAACCGGGGATCGTGAGTATCACCGTCTACGCCGAAAAATGATGTTTCAAAGATCCATCGCTGAAATCCTGGGAACCTTCGCCCTCGTCTTTTGCGGCACCGGAGCCATCATAGTCGATAACGTTACAAAAGGAGGCGTTACCCATGTGGGGGTCGCCATCACCTTCGGGCTTGTAGTCACGGCGATGATCTATGGCCTGGGGGATGTTTCCGGCGCTCACCTCAACCCTGCCGTCAGCATTGCCTTCACCCTGGCCGGACGCTTACCGCTGAAATCGCTCGGAATTTATCTCGCAAGTGAGATCGCCGGCGCATTCCTTGCGACCTTAGTGCTCCGACTTCTTTTCCCAACCGATGAGCTCCTTGGCACCACCCTTCCGGCCGGAACAGCCTGGCAGTCCTTTATCCTAGAATTAATCCTGACCTTTTTCCTTATGCTCGTCATTATGGGGGTAGCCACCGGCTCTAAAGAGCAAGGTTTGTTTGCAGGCATTGCCATCGGATCCGTTATTCTGCTGGAAGCTATGTTTGCCGGTCCTATCTGCGGCGCATCAATGAATCCCGCTCGTTCCCTTGCCCCTGCAATCGTCTCGGGCCATACTGAAAGTCTTTGGGTATATCTCACCGCCCCTATCATCGGCGCGGCGCTCGCCATACCAATCTGGAAATTTCTAAATGCAAAAAAATGAAAATAGCCCTATTTAGCGATATACATGCCAACCTTCCCGCCCTCGAAGCCTTCTTTGCAAGCGTCGAGCAGCAAAAGCCTGACGTAATCTATTGCCTGGGCGACCTGGTCGGATACAATGTCTGGCCGAATGAGGTCATCAATGAGATCCGCCGTCGTCGGATACCAACAATTGCCGGGAATTATGACTTCGGTGTAGGTCGTGCCAGTGACGACTGCGGCTGCGCTTACAAGACCGACGAAGAAAAGGCAAATGGTGCTCTTTCCATCTCCTATACCAACCAGGTCGTCGGGGAAGATGAACGCGCATATCTGCGGACCCTCCCGGCTCACATCCGGGTCGAATTCCAGCTCAATCAGGACAAGCTCAACCTCCTCCTCGTCCACGGCAGTCCGCGCCGCATCAATGAATACCTTTTTGAGGATCGGGAAGAAAAGAGCATGATGCGGATCATGCAAGATGCCGATGCCGATATTATGTGCTTCGGCCATACGCATAAGCCCTACCACCGGATCCTGCTTTCCGGGCCCGAAACCCCACCCCACTTCCGTCACGCCATCAATATCGGGTCCGTCGGCAAACCAAAGGACGGCGATCCCAGAGGCAGTTATGTCATGTTGCGGATCGGCGAAAACAGCAGCGCGCAAGACAAGGAGAGCATCGGGGTCGAGTTTGTGCGTTTCTCCTACGACGTTGAAAAGGCGGCGCGCGCCGTGGAAGACAGTCCGCTGCCGAATGCGTTTGCCCAAGCGCTGCGAACCGCGTAATTTTATTGTCATGATCATCAGAACTCTGCTTCCTGAGCATTGGCCCAGTGTCAAGGCCATTTATGAGCAAGGCATCGCCACCGGCCAGGCTACCTTTCAAACCGAGTCCCCCGATTGGGAACAATGGAACACCGCCCATCTTCCCCACAGCCGTCTCGTGGCCTTGTTGGACGGCACTGTTATCGGCTGGGCCGCTCTCACTCCGGTCTCCGGCCGCTGCGTCTATGCGGGTGTCGCCGAAGTCAGCGTCTATATTGCTCCGGGGCATCGCGGCCAAAAGGTGGGCCAGACCCTCCTTCAGGCACTTATCGACAGCAGCGAACAACACAAGCTTTGGACGCTCCAATCGGGTATCTTCCCCGAAAACGAAGCCAGCGTTCATATTCACGAAAAATGCGGCTTTCGCCTGGTTGGTTACCGCGAAAAGATCGGCCAGCAGAACGGCGTGTGGCGCAATACGGTCATCCTGGAAAGACGGAGCACGGTCGTCGGCGCGTAAAAAAACAGGCCTCCGAAATCGGAGGCCTGCATCTGCGGTTATCCCGAATTATCTATTGTTTATGGCAGCAGCCGGAAGGACATTCCGGGCAGTGCGGCGGGCACGGACAAGGTGCCGTGCAGGCGCTCGCGCAGAGCGCAGCCAAGTCTATCATCACAAACATGTTGGATAATTTAATAGTGAAAAAATGTTGCGGGTCGCTTATGAGAAGAATCGCCTATCGGGCGGTTTCCAGTGATGCTGATCATAATCCGTGAGCGAATTATCGGGAGTAGCCGCATATTCAATGGTTGTCTCGGGCCGGTTCAGTTCGAAGTGAATAAATGCCGGGTTGGTGATGAGGGCGCAGAGCGGGCAGTCGAAACAGCAGGCGGTCCGGTCGGCCTTTTGATTATTCGGACAGGGTGTATGCTTCTGGTGACAACATTTATGCGTCGCCGGCGTGGGATGCGTTGATGGCGTGCAGCTGTCCTGCTGGGTTGTCGGGCAAACCGACGACAGATTAACTGCCCCGATAAAGAGGATGCTAAGCGGGATCAGCAATATGATGGCACACAGCCTTCGCATGATTTAGTAAAGATAATTAAAATTGTATCACCGCAAAGCTCGGGTAGCGGTGTAGCGCCGTTCCAGAAGGTCCAGCACCATCGGCCACGCGTCGCGATGTTGTTCCATCGATTCCTGATCCGGGAATCCGGCATGGGTTAATTTGAGCAGGGTGCCATCGGCACCTGGGATGAGCTCGACGGTCACGACGGTTTCGGCGCCTTTGGTGCCGGCGGCGCCGGTCAGCCAGGTAAGCTGAATGTGGCGGTCGGGGTCCAGCGCCAGAAAACGTCCGTAGTGCGGGTGGCGTTGCAGCGGCTCGCCCGGCGAATGACTGAATTCCGTTTCGAAGAAAAAAGGGGTATCGACCTGGCCGGTCATCAGGATGGAACCCGGTGCGGCGAACCAGCGATCGAATTCAACGGTCCACGCTTTATACAACGTCGCGGGCGGGAGGGGCATTTGGCGTTCGACAGCCAGGCGATGCGGCCGGGCGCTGAGATCGGGCTCGCGAAAGATCATGGGAATGGTTTGACTTCGAAGGTAAGGATTGTTCGCGGGTCGCCCGACGGGTCAACCAAATGCTGGCCCGGGCGTTATT
>DATMLR010000239.1:0-3192 GCA_035570015.1 Puia sp. | reverse complement strand
GGCAAGGGTGCTGGCGAACTATCTGCCCGCGCTGACCCTGAGAGGGATGACAGCGGTGCAGGGCGGCGGAAAAGGGACGCTGCGCAAGAGCCTTATCGTTTTTCAATTCACGGTATCGCTGCTGTTTATCATCGGCTCCATCGTCATCGGCTCACAGCTGCGGTACATCCTGCATGCGGACCTTGGTTTCAGGACAGATGCGATCCTGACAATCGGACGACCCCTTTGGAACGACAAAACGGGTAAGATGGGCGTACTGGCGGATCAGGTGCGTGAACTGGATGGCGTTGACCAGGTGATCCGGGAGGCGATCCCCCCGATGGGGCGGGCGCATATGACTGACGGCGCCCGGCTGCAGGGCAGCGATCCGAAAACGATGTTTGAGGTGTCCATCCATGCCGGCAATGAAGAGTATCTCCCTTTTTATGGGATGAAGCTGGTCGCGGGGCGGAACCTGCTGCACAGCGATAGTACCAGGGAGCTTTTGATCAATGAGACCTGTGCGCATGAGCTGGGTTTTTCCGATGTACGCAAGGCCGTGGGCCGGGAGGTAGTGGTGGGCCGTGGCGACAAGGCCTATCCGGTAGCCGGGGTGGTGGCCGATTTTTATGAGAACTCTTTTCATCAGCGGATCATGCCGGTTATTATCAAACACGATCCGCTTATCGAGAACGCCGTCGCCGTCCGGATCGCCGCGAAAGGAATGACTGCCGGCCAGGTTAAGTCGCTCCTCGTGGACATGGAGGGGGATTGGAAGTCGGTCTATCCCGAAGAGCCGTTTCGCTTTTCTTTCCTTGACGACAGTATCGCCAATCTGTATGCGATGGATCTTCTGATCGAATGGTTGACGAATGTCGCGATGGGGGTCACCATCTTTATTTCCTGTTTGGGGCTCCTCGGTCTGGCCATTTTTACCACGGCAAAAAGGACCAGGGAGATCGGCATCAGGAAGGTTCTGGGTGCTACGGTATCGGGGATCGTTGTCATGCTGTGCGGGGATATCGTGCTGCTGATCGTGATCGCCTTGCTGATCGCCACGCCGCTGGGATTGTTCTTTATGCATGGATGGCTGCAGGGCTTTGCCTACCGGACGCAGCTTAGCGGCTGGATGTTCGTTGCGGCCGGGGCCGCGGCTATTGGCATAGCGCTGCTCACTGTCGGTCTCCAGGCGATGAAGGCGGCGATGGTTAATCCGGTGAAGTCATTGCGTACTGAATGAATAACTGAATCTCTGTTCATTGATAGTAGGCGACGTCGGTTTTTAAGACAATCCCAGCACCCGCCGGATCGTTCTGGTGAGGTCCTCATGTATCCTATATTTTTGGACGTAAGCCGAAGCGCCGGCCCGGAGGGCATGTTGAATATATATTTCTTCGTGATGACTGCTCAGGATGATCACGGGGAGGTGCGGGGAATGTTTTCTGATCTCCTGCAGGGCCTCCAGCCCGGTCATTATCGGCATCGAGATATCCGAGATAACGAGATCCCAGTGCCCGCCGACCACTTTTGTCAGCAGTTCCCGGCCGTTCTGTACTTCCTCTATCAGCCCCGAAGGATATTCATTCGTTAAGGTCTTTCTGATTAAATGTTTCATGCTCGGATGGTCATCCGCGATTAGAATGTTCATGGGTATTGGATTAGTTCTAGCCCCGGATGTCCAAATCAATGCCGAATTGTAAAAGGGTGATGGTTAGGGAGCTAAGCGCGGGCGGGTGCGTGCTGGTTTCTCGGGAAGGGAATTTTAGGTCGGTTTGGGAAGATTGACAGCCGGATGCAATTTCCATTTTTGGATTTGCTTCATGGTCTGAAAGATGTAGTTTTAGTAAAGGATTATGAAAGAAGGAGGTCTGTATGATCAAGCCCAGGCGCCGTCGATCAGTTTTGAAATTTTCGTCCTGACGGTTATCTGCGGATCGCTCTTAAAAAGCAATCGGCATAGTTCTTGCATATTCAGCAGTGACGCAAAGCAAATGAGCGATTTCCTATCGGGATACCCTGACCGAATCCTACTTGCTTCGGCCCCATCCCGAAGGATTAGTGTCTATCCGGCTGCATTGCGTCATCCTCCAACTGATTATCGATTTCATTATTAGTCCTACCGGGAAAACGAATTCCTTTTTCAAATTGATCGTTCCTCTTTTTGATTTTTATCCAATCGAAAACCATGAGTATCCCGATCAATCTCCCGATGATCGAAGTGATCTATTTTGAGCGCCAGTTCTCGCACAAGCTGGCCGACTATAGGGTCACCTTCGAGGGCAAATCGCAGGAAGCCTCCAAAAAGATCACCATTTGGTGCATCAGCTTGCGTGAATATCGGAATGCGAGCGCTGTTCAATATATTTTTCACAAAGAGAAGGGGCGTTGGACAAAAACGGTAGGCATCAACGGTATACCCGAAGAGATCGAGGATGCGTTCCTGCCGTGGGCGGCTGCCATCCTTGCCCGACATCAATTGTTGACCGTGCAAAAACAGGCGGGTTGAGAAATTTATCGGCCGGCATTATTCGCGCTTTCCTTTGTTACCCGATTCGGGCAGTTTCTTTGCGAGTTTGTCAAAATCGCTTTCAAAACTCCGATCCTGAACAATCCGGTATTGATCATATTGCTCCTCGGCCAGTTTCTTCGCTATTTCATGACTGATAGTTCCCGCATTTTTTAAGGTCCATCCGGTGCATTCTTCCAGGTGGTTAACCCCATATTCGGCTTAGCGGCGTCTGCCCGGTGATGAATGATTTCAGCGGCGGTTTGCCCGGTTACTGCCCAATGGAGCTTGTTTTGAACTGTCTTATAAAATGCCAGAGTCATGTCCGCTTTGGGGTCATAGTCAATGCTGCATTGGGCATAGATATCGGTTATCTTTTGGTAGAACCTTCGCTCGCTGGCCCTGATCTCCCGGATGCGCTCCAGGAGCTCTTCAAAATAGTCTTTGCCAAAGTTCTTGCCTTGCTTCAGCCGCTCGTCGTCCAGTACAAATCCTTTGATGATAAATTCCCGCAAGGTCTTGGTGGCCCAGATGCGGAAACGAGTGGCCTCCATGCTGTTAACGCGGTAGCCGACTGCAATGATGGCGTCGAGATTATAGAATTGCGTGTCATAGTTCTTCCCGTCGGCGGCAGTTATTCGGAAATTCCGAATAACTGAATCTCTTTCCAACTCTTTGGTATTGAGAATATTATGTAAATGTTCATT
>DATMLR010000238.1:0-10579 GCA_035570015.1 Puia sp. | reverse complement strand
AGTTTCTTGCTTAGCTGGCGCGCTTGCCGATAGTCGATCAGAGGGTCCTGCTGGCCGTGGATGATGAGGGTGGGTACGCAGGAAGGATTGACGAAGCGCATAATACTATCCGTCGGTCCATAGAAGTCGATCACGCCTTTCAGTCCCGGCTCAGGGAGTGTGTAGGCGGCCAAGAGGGCGGCTGCCGAGCCTTCCGAGCGACCCAGCAGCACGAAAGCATTTGTGTCTATGTAGAGCTCCGGGGCATGTTGTCGGAGAAAGTCTATGGCGGCGGCAATATCACGGGCGTCTCCGGTATCCCGATAATGTAGGGAGTGCCGGTAGTTGATGGCTGCGACCACATAACCTTCGCCGGCGAGCCTGCTGTTCAATGCCGGCAGCTGCGCGCGGCCGCCATAGGGCCAGGTGTCCCCGTGGATCACGATCACGCAGGGGCGGATCCCCGGTCGTTGCGCGGGATAAACGTCCATCGTCCGGTCCGCGCTGCCGGCTTGGTCATAGCTCAGGGTCCGTGGAGTAACGGCGGGCGTGTTGAAACCAAAGAGCTGAGACCATTGGATGGGGTTACCGCTGAATCCGGCCAGCCGTGGACTATCGGAAGGGGTGAGGGACTGCTCCAGGCTTCTGTTCAATCGCCGTGCTACGGTGTAGCCACGGATCACCGGGGAACAGAAAAGCACCAGCGCGAGTGCGCAGGCGATGGAATTGACCAGCCCGTATTTGCCCCTGTAGGCTCCGGTCAGCAGCAGGATCAGAATCATCATCACGAAGATCAGGGGAAAGGCCTGTACGAAAACGGCGGGGACCCAAAGGAAACCCACCGGTGCGCGGAAGGCAGCGAGCAGGGAGAGCAACAGCAGGCAAAGGATCGTTATGAACCGGACCATAAGGATTCGATTGTTTCCGAACGTTTTTATTCTTCCGCCACGAACTCTTCCTTCCGGGTGATCTGCGACTTTACGCCGGCCACCGGCGGCCGCCTAACGGGCATCTTACGCAACCGGATGACACGCGCCAGGTGCAATAGCCGGATGAGATACCAGGTCGGATCGAGCTCGAACCATTTCCTGGCGAAGTTAGCGTCATTGGGGCTTCTATGGTGATTGTTCTGAAATAATTCCCCCATCATCAGGAAATCCAGGGGCAGCGTGTTCTTGCTGTGGTCCTGGTTGTCGTAATTGGAATAACCATATTTATGCCCGCACCAGTTAACGGCGGCGCCGTGGATGGGACCCATAAAGAAGTGGACCGGCAGCAGCAGGAACATCCACCATTGGGTAGCGAACGCCACATAGAAGGCAAAATATCCCACACCGAATGCGATCCTCGTCAGCCAGTGGTCGCTGATGCGATCCAGGGGGGGCCAGGTTGGATAGTTGCCCCGGAAGGCCGGCTCGGGCTCCTTCCGGTAGAGGAGGTAATCCAGATAGATTTTCTTGGTCTGCATCGTCATGGACCACACGTCCCTGAAAAAATGTGGAGAATGGGGATCCTTCCTGGTATCGCTGTACGCATGATGCATCCGGTGAAGGATGGCGTAGGCCCTGGGATTGAGAAAGGACGAGCCCTGCGAGATGAACGTGAATAGGTAGAAAAAACGCTCCCAAAATTTATTCATCCTAAACATCTTGTGGGAAGCATAGCGGTGGAGGAAGAACGTTTGCGAAAAGAGAGACAGAAACCAATGACACAGGAAAAACACAAGAATGACCATACTGCTGGAAATAAATTTGCCTTACGAATTCAAAACCGATCTGAGGTTACAAGTTATGAGCAAAAACGATGCGCAAGTTAGTCCATTTCGCGGAATCGGGCCTCCTTCTTTTTCCTACCTTTGATCCATGACAAGCGAATTCTATCAGTTGACGGCCAATAACCCACAGGGGCAGCCAGTGAGTATGGCCAGATATGAAGGCAAGGTCATCCTGGTAGTAAACACCGCCACGCAGTGCGGGCTTACACCCCAGTTTGAGGGTCTTGAACAGCTTTATAACAAATACAAGGACCGGGGGCTTGTCGTCCTTGGGTTCCCGTGCAACCAGTTTGCCGGCCAGGAGCCCGAGAGCAACGAAAGCATGGAACAGACCTGTAAGGTTAACTTTGGCGTAACCTTTCCGCTCATGGAGAAGATCGACGTCAACGGGCCGCAGACACATCCCGTCTTCCGGCTGCTCAAACGCCGCCTGGGCGGGCTTTTCGGCAGCCGCATCAAATGGAACTTTACAAAATTCCTCCTGGATGCCGACGGTCGGCCCGTAAAGCGGTTCGCGCCCGTTACCAAACCCGCGGCGATCGAGCCGTTTATTAAAAAATTGCTGGCAGTCTAGGTTTCGCGGTCTAGCCTTCCAACCTGTCGAGCATCTCCTCTGTCAGCTGCAGTTTCTCGGCCCCGAGGTTCTCTTCGAGATGTTTGACGCTGCTCGTACCCGGGATCAACAAAATATTCGGTGAATGGTGCAGGAGCCAGGACAGCGCGACCTGGTGCCGTGTAGCACCCAGCATATCGGCTACTTTTCCGATGGCGGCCATCGATTCCACATTACCGGCATTCAGCGGATACCAGGGAATAAAGGCCTTCTCCGTCTCCCTGCAATAGTTCAGCACGGGCTCCCATTTCCGGTAGTCGTGGCTGTATTTATTCTGAACAGAGACGACCTCAACATATTTCTCCGCTTTTTCAATTTCCGCCACGCTGACTTCCGAAAGCCCGATATGTTTGATCAGGCCTTCTTCCTGGACGTCTTGAAGGAATTCAAGCGTATATTCAAAAGGGACCTTGGGATCGATCCGGTGCAGCTGATAAAGGTCGATGCGGTCCAGCTTTAGCCGGTCCAGGCTGCCTTTGAGGGCGTCCTTCAAGTGTTCGGCGCTGGCGTCCGGATGCCACTCGTCGGGACCGCCGCGGAGCAGGCCGCCTTTGGTGGCGATGACGAGGCCGGCGGGGTAGGGGTAAAGCGCTTCGGCGATCAGCTCTTCGGAAATAGAAGGGCCATAACTGTCCGCGGTATCGATGAAATTTACGCCCAGCTCCACCGCCCGGCGCAGGACGCGGATTGCTTCTGCGCGATCTTTCGGCGGACCCCAGATGCCCTGACCGGTAATCCGCATCGCGCCATATCCCATCCGGCGGACGGTTAGATCGCCGCCGATCGTGTAGTTCTTTTGGAAATTGACTTTGGTACTCATATTAGAGGAAGTTTTTAGAACGAGAACAGCAAATCCCATAAATTGTTCAGGCCAATTGATCGCTTTATTTTAAATTCGTTAGGCTACCAAATCCCCGCTTCATGAGACTCCCGGTATCTGTTCTCTTCCTGCTGTTCATCCCTTATTGCGCTTTTTCACAGAAGAAGCCGCTGGACCCCACCGTATATGATGGCTGGCAGCGGATCGACGAGCGGGTCCTGTCCGCGGATGGCAAATACATCGCGTATACCGTTGTCCCACAGGAGGGCAACGGCCGCCTGTACATCCGGGCAACAGGCGATGGGTATGCAAAAGAGATACCACGCGGGGGTAGCGTCAGTTTCACCGCCGACGGCCGGTACGCCGTCTTTCTCATTCGTCCTTTCTTCAAGGACACGCGCGAAGCCCGGATAAAAAAGAAAACACCGGAGCAGATGCCCAAAGATACGCTGGGCTGGATCGAGCTGGGAACGGACAGCGTCGTCCGCGTCCCGCGGGTAAAATCCTACAAATTGCCTGATCTGCAAGGTGACTGGCTGGCTTATTTACTGGAGAAGCCGGAGACCCCGACGGGGAGCGCGGGTAAGCCGGATTCCCTGACCCGTATCCGGCAACTGACTGCCCGTGCGGACAGCTTGTCCCGGCTGGTGGACAGCCTGCGCCGACAGATCCAGGAAGTGGGGACGAGGGGTTGGGCGGCGATTCCTGCCCCGGGCGGCAGAAAGGACGGACGGCCGGGAGGGGAGACCGTTGAAGAAGGTACCGAGCTCGTCGTCTGTAATCTCCTGAAGGGCGCGCAAATGAAGTTCCCGCTGACCAATGGATATTATTTCAACCGCAATGGAAATACGCTTGTCGTCGAGACAACCCGCAAGAAAGACGATTCCATGTCCAAAGCGCATATTATCTGGGTCAATACGGCTACCGGGCATATAGATACGATCATGACCGGTTTTCACGATGCCCGGAACTATGTGCTGGATGAGGCCGGCAGCCAGCTGGCTTTTGTAGCGGAACGGGACAGCGCTACGAAGGCGCTGAGTAAGTTTTATCGCCTCTGGTATTACGCGCCGGGGATGGATAGCGCGATGGTTCGTGTTGACCGGGGTAGTATCTCCGCTGCGCTGGCCGGCAGTGGTCTGCATTACCCGCATATTCCGGGCTTTGTCTCAACCGGCGCATCGCGGCATGATCCCGCTTTTATCGATCAACTGACCGTGAGCCCGGACTTTGTCAACTATTTCAGCAAGGATGGGAGCCGTCTCTTCTTCGGCCTGGCGCCGGTCAGGCCGCCAAAAGATACTACGCTTGTGGAATTCGAGACGGCGCGGATGGATGTCTGGCATTATAACGACGATTATCTTTCTCCCGAACAACTTGTCCGGCTATCCAATGAGCTGAAGCGATCCTACCTGGCTGTGCTGCCGAAGGAGAGCGCCCGCTTCATTCCGCTGGCCGATGACAGCTGCGAGACGGTATTGCCGGGTGAGAAAGGGATGGGTGGCCATGCTCTAGGCCTAAGCGACAAGGAATATCGCATCCGGCAGCAGTGGGAACAAAACGGGTTGGAAAAGATCTGGCTGGTTAATGTCGGCACCGGATCACGCAAGCTGATCCGTGACAATGTCCGCGAAGGCGCTACCCTATCACCCGCAGGGAACTTCATTCTTTGGTATGATACCAAAGACCGGAACTGGTATACATATGAGATTACGACCGGGACCATCCATAATATCACTGCCGCGATCAAGGTGCCGCTTTATGACGAAACAGACGACCATCCCGATGACCCGCCGCCTCACGGCAGCATGGGCTGGCTCGAGCAGGACAGGTACGTCTATATCTATGACAGATACGATATCTGGCAATGCGATCCGGCCGGCAGCGCAGCTCCCGTCAATCTTACTGCGGGCCTTGGGCGCCGCCGTCAGCTGACCTTCCGGTATATGGGGCTTGACAGAGAGGACCCCGCGATCCATCCCGATCAGGACGTGCTGCTAACGGTCTTCAATAATCGCGATAAGACTGGGGGCGTGACGCTCTATCGGATGGGATCAAGCTTGGCCGCCGAAACGGCGCTGACCGGTCCGCGAAGTTACGCGGGATTTGTCAAGGCTAAGAACAATTGGACCCTGGCCTGGCTGGAGGGCAGCACGGAGAAGCCTTATGATGTCTGGGTCAGCGCTCCGGGGAGTTCCGCCGCGCAGCTCAGCCATATCAATCCGCAGCAGACTGGTTACAACTGGATGACCGCCGAGCTGAAGCATTGGAAGATGCTCGACGGCCGCACGAGCGAAGGGGTCCTCTATAAACCCGAAAACTTCGACAGCACCAAAAAATACCCGATCATCTTCTATTTCTACGAACGGGACGCAGACGACCTTTATCATTACCAGGCACCCTCACCGGACCGGTCAATCATCAATATCCCCTATTTTGTAAGCAACGGCTATCTCGTCTTCGACCCCAATATCTACTATAAGGCCGGTGCGCCGGGTGAGGATGCCTATAACTCGGTCATTTCCGCAGCGCATTTTCTCGGACATTACAAATGGGTGGACACGACGCGGATGGGCCTGGAAGGGCATAGCTGGGGCGGCTACCAGATCGCCTATCTCGTGACCCGCACGCACCTTTTTGCCGCGGCGGAGGCAGGCGCGCCCGTTGCCAACATGACGAGCGCCTACGGCGGCATCCGCTGGGGTGCGGGCATCAGCCGCCAGTTCCAGTATGAGAAGGGCCAAAGTCGGATCGGCGCAAGCCTCTGGCAGCGTCCCGAATTGTATATCAAAGCCTCGCCGCTCTTCAGGGCCGATAAAGTCACGACTCCCCTGCTGATGATGCACAATGACGCGGACGGCGCCGTACCCTGGTACCAGGGGATTGAATATTTCTCCGCGCTCCGACGGCTGGGTAAGAAGGCGTGGCTGATCGAATATAACGGCGAAGGTCATGGATTGACGGAACGGCGCGACCAGAAAGACTGGTCGCTGCGGATGTCGCAGTTCTTCGACTACTATCTCAAAGGCGAGCCGCCGGCGCGGTGGATGACCGACGGAGTGCCGGCCACGCTGAAAGGGATCGACTGGGGTTTGGAAACGCCATAAAACCGCTTTTTATGTTTTCCAATTACTGGAAGGTTGCGATCCGCAGCCTGCTGAAACGAAAAGGGTACACCGCGATCAACATCCTCGGGCTGGCGACGGGTATGGCGGTTTGCGGGATGATCGTACTCTTTATTCATAGCGAGCTGAACTACGACGACTTTCAACCCAACGGCGACCGGATATACCGAATCGTGCTGGACCGCATTTATCCGGGCCGTACTACCTCCTACGCCGAAATCCCGCCTTCCATCCGTACCGCTGTCTATAAAGAATTCCCGGAGGTGGCGGTCACCACCGGATTTCAGGATGCCACTACGAACGGTGCGCTGCCCGTCGAAGCGGATGACCGGTCCTTTTATGAACCCCACGCGTTCCTGGCCGATTCGAATTTCTTCCAGGTCTTCCCGACCAGATTCCGGGAAGGAGACCCAAGAACAGCTCTGAAGAAACCTTTTACCGCCGTGCTGCCGGAGGCGACGGCAAAGCGATATTACGGGTCAGCGGCAGCGGCCATGGGCAAGGTGATGAATGTGGATGATAACCTGAAATTCACGGTGACAGGGGTTTGCGACGATTTGCCCGACAATTCCCATCTGGCCTATAACATCCTCCTCTCCGCGGCCAGCCTTCCGTTTGCGCAGCGAACCGACTATACCGGATTCGATACCTATACATACCTGCTGCTAAAGCCCCATGCCGATCCGGCAGCCCTCGAGTCAAAGCTGCCGGTGATTGTGGAGAAATATGTAGCGGGTGTCATCAGCAGGGGATTCGGGATGTCGTATGCGCAATTCCGGGCGGCGGGCAACGGCTATCACTATTATCTGCAGCCGCTGCGCCGCATCCACCTCATATCGGATCTGGAGGCGGAAATAAGGCCGAACGGAAGCATGCGGTCGATCTATATTTTTGGGATCATCGCCGTCTTTATCCTTTGCATCGCCTGCATCAATTTTGTCAACCTGTCAACGGCGCGCTCCGTCGAGCGGGCGAAAGAGGTAGGGATGCGCAAGACGTTCGGATCGGAAATACGGTCCCTCATAGGGCAATTCCTCCTGGAGTCGGTATTGGTCAGCTTGTTGAGCATGGCGCTTTCCCTTCTGCTGATGTGGCTGCTGCTGCCTGTGTTCAACCGGATGTGGGACAAAGACCTCTCGCTGCAGCTTTTTCTCGAGCCGGTCAGACTTGTTGCGCTGTTTCTGTTTGGCGTTGTCGTGGGGCTTTTGGCCGGCATCTATCCCGCCTTTGTGCTCTCGTCGTTTCGGCCGGTCGTCGTACTGAAAGGCAAGTTCAAATCCAATCGATACGGGGCCGCCTTGCGCAACGGGCTGGTCATTTTTCAATTCGTCATTTCTATCGTCCTCATCATCTGCACGATCACCGTCAACCGTCAGATGCAATTTATGACGGGCGACCGGCTTGGCTTCCGCAAGGACCATATCATCGAGATCGACGGCACCGAAGCTGTCGGTAAAGAGTCTATTGCCTTCCGCAACCAGCTGGCCGGGATCGCCGGGGTAGAAATGGTCAGCGGAACCGATAACTTGCCGGGTAGCAATATATTTTTCGGGACATCCTTCCAACCCTATGGCACCCATCAGACGGTGACCGGCAGGGGCATAATCGTCGACGACCGGTTCGCCGCTATCCTCGGGCTCGAAATGAAAAGGGGGCGGTTTTTCTCGCGGGATTTTCCAACGGATTCACTGGCGTTGGTCCTCAACGAAAAGGCAGTGACGGCGTTGGGGCTGAAGGAGCCCGTTGTGGGCAGCCGGCTTATCTCACCTGAGGCCTTCGATGCCGGCGATGGAACCCCAAACGTCTTTACGGTGATCGGCGTTGTCGGCGATTTTAACTATCAGACGCTGCACCAGGCAATCGCTCCCCTATTTTTTATTGACGCCACCAAAGTTGGGGGTCTCACCACCATGACGGCGGTACGCGTAAAAAGTGATCAGTTTGGCGCCACGCTCGCGGCTATCGAGCGGACCTGGCGGCAGTTCGTTCCATACCGCGCCTTGCGCTACAACTTCCTCGACCAGCGGGTAGCCGATCAATACAAATCGGAACAAACCACCCGGCGCATCTTCACCATCTTCTCGGCGCTGGCGATCTTCATCGCCTGCATCGGGCTGCTCGGGCTGGTCGCCTATGCCACCCAGCAAAGGCTGCGGGAGATCAGCATTCGCAAGGTGCTGGGTGCAGGCGCCGGTACGATCGCCTGGATGCTGTCGCGTGATTTTCTGCGACTGGTCACGATCTCGGCGCTGGTGGCGTTCCCCCTGGCCTGGTTGGCGATGCATGCCTGGTTACAGACTTTTGTGTATCGGGTCTCGCTTTCCTGGTGGATCTTTGCATTGGCTTGGGCGTTGTCGCTGGCAATCACCCTGCTGACGACTGGCTACCAGGCGATCCGTGCGGCAATAACGAACCCGGCGAAGGCGCTACGGTCTGAATAAAAAGGATAAACATGAAAAAAGGCCGCTTGGAAGCATTCAGCGACGGCGTATTCGCGATCATCATAACGATCATGGTACTGGATCTGCGGGTTCCCGCCGGGGACAATATCAAAGACCTGACGCCGGTGATACCTGTGTTCCTGAGCTATGTCCTCAGCTTTGTCTATATAGGTATCTATTGGAATAATCATCATCACATGCTGTATGCCGTAGGCAAGATCAACGGCGCTGTTCTCTGGGCCAATCTCTTCCTGCTCTTCTGGCTTTCGTTGATCCCTTTCGTGACGGCCTGGATGGGAGTACATCATTTTACCCGCTGGCCTGTTGTCATGTACGGTGTCGTTCTGTTTATGAATGGCGTCGCCTATGCTAACCTCTGCTGGCTGCTTATCAGAGAAGAAGGCCCGAATTCACAGCTTTCTATCGCGTTGGGCAGGGATTGGAAGGGGAGGCTTTCGCTGGCCATTTACGCGTTGGCCATCGTGTTGGCCTTCTATAAGTCCTGGCTCGGACTTGGCTTGTATGCCCTGGTGTCGGTCATCTGGTTCATTCCGGACCGGCGGATCGAAAAGACTGTTTCTCGTGCAGAATAAAAAATAAATCTATGTTTTCAAACTACCTGCTCACCGCCTTTCGGAATATCCGGCGCCACTTCGGCTATACGCTGCTCAATGTCTCGGGCCTGGCCCTGGGCATCGCTTCTTGTCTGCTCATTTTCCTGGTTGTCCGGTATGAGCTCAGCTACGATGCCTTCTATTCAAAGGCCGATCGGATCTACCGCGTGAATCACCATTCCATCGACTACAATCCACGCACGTCGCCGGCGGTCGCCCCTGCGCTTCGTCACGATTTCCCCGAGCTGGAGGTAGCGCAATTCTTTTACGACGACGGGATGGTGAAGATCGGCACCGACCGGTACAATGAGGAAAATTACGCTTATGCGGATCAATGGGTTCCCCGGATGTTTAACTATCAGTGGATTGCGGGCAACCCGAAGACGGCCTTGTCGGCGCCCAACCAGATCGTCCTCACCGAGCGCATGGCCCGCAAATACTTTGGCTCGAAGGATCCCATGGGTCAGACGATCAACCTGGACAACCAGTACGATTGTAAAGTGACCGGCGTTGTCAAGGACCTTCCCGGCAATACAAGCCTGCCTTTTCGCTTTTTGGTCTCCTTTTCGACACTCAGCCATACCTGGATTAGTCAGACCCACGAATACTTTTCCATTCCGGGCGGGAATTACACCTTTATCGCCCTGCCGGACAACTATCCGGTCGAGCGGGTCAGGGCGAGGATAAAGCCTTTCCTGGCAAAGAACTGGGGCGCGGATATCGCCAAGCAGGCCACTCTGATCTTACAGCCACTCCGGGAAGTCCATTTCGACCAGCGGTATCTGTATATCGACCTCAGCCCGACGACGTCGAAACAGACCTATTATGCGCTCGCAGGTATCGCGCTTTTCATCCTGATCACCGCTTGTATCAATTTTATTAACCTGGCCACCGGGCAGGCGGTTACCCGCGCCCGGGAGGTGGGTGTCCGCAAAGTGCTTGGGGCGCGCCGCCCGCAGCTGATTGCTCAATTCCTTGGGGAAACGGCGGTGCAGGTGGTCGCCGCACTCGTCCTGGGCTGGCTTGCCGCCATGGTGCTTGTCCCGCAGTTCAGCGACTGGCTGGATATCGGTATCCGGACGCGAGAGTTGCGGGAGCCGGTTGTGCTGCTGTTGCTGGCGAGTCTCGCGCTTTTCGTAGTCGTCGTCGCCGGTCTTTATCCTGCTTTCGTTCAGTCCGCCTTCCAGCCCGTGGTTTCCCTGAAAGGGAAGGC
>DATMLR010000237.1:0-2859 GCA_035570015.1 Puia sp. | reverse complement strand
ACCGTCCCCAAACCGTTTGATCGTAGGAGACATTGTTGATCTTGTCGAGCGGACTTTCTTTTGCATAGTGAGTTAGCAGGCCTGCTTCATCGATCACGCGGAAATTGGTCACCACCCAGAGATTGACCTTCCAGGCCGAATACCTCAGAAGCCAGTAGACGACGCCCGCCACCGAGACCAGCCATCCCCATACCGACGGGACCTTCCAAACAACCACGACGCCAATGATGACCAATGCCAAAGCTACCAATAACGGCAGCAGGAGCGCTGTCCAGCTGCTATAGGTTACCAGCAGGATCTTTTCACTTTTCTGAAGAGGGGTTCGCATAGTTGATGGTTTATTCGTCCAGCTTCAACACTGCCAAAAAAGCCTCCTGCGGCACTTCTACATTCCCGATTTGCCGCATCCGCTTCTTGCCTTCCTTCTGCTTCTCCAAAAGTTTGCGTTTCCGGCTGATATCCCCGCCATAACATTTAGCCGTCACATCCTTCCGTAAGGCGCTGATCGTTTCACGCGCGATCACCTTGGCTCCGATGGCCGCCTGGATCGCTATCTGGAACTGTTGCCGCGGCAGCAATTCTTTGAGCTTCTCACACAGCTTGCGGCCAAAATCCGTCGACCGGTTCCGGTGGATCAGGGCGCTCAACGCATCAACCTTGTCCCCGTTGAGAAGGATATCCATTTTCACGATATCGCTTTCGCGGCGGTCGAGCGGGTGATAGTCGAAGGAGGCATAGCCGCGTGTCTGGCCCTTCAGCTTGTCGTAAAAGTCGAAGACGATCTCTGTCAGCGGCATCTCAAAGATCAGCTCCACCCGCGTCGTGGTCAGATAGCTCTGATTGATCAGGATACCCCGTTTGCCCAAACACAGGGTCATGATATTCCCTATATAATCGGGCTTGGTGATGATCTGGGCGCGGATAAAAGGCTCCTCAATCCGGTCGATCCGCGTCGGATCGGGCATTTCCGTAGGATTATTGACAATGATCTCTTCTCCTTTATTGGTAAAGGCGATAAAACTTACGTTTGGCACCGTCGTGATCACCGTCTGGTTGAATTCCCGCTCCAATCGTTCCTGGATGATCTCCATATGCAGCATCCCCAGGAATCCACAGCGGAATCCGAAGCCCAGCGCCTGGGATGTTTCCAATTCGTAAGTGAGTGACGCATCATTCAATTGCAGCTTATCCATGCATTCCCGCAGCTCTCCAAAATCATCCGTATTGACCGGGAAGATCCCCGCAAACACCATCGGCTTTACTTCCTGAAAACCCTGGATCATCGTAGGATTTGGATTTGACGCCAGCGTAATGGTATCCCCAACCTTAACCTCTTTCGCATTTTTGATCCCGGTGATGATGTAGCCAACATCTCATGTTTTTACCTCGGCGCGCGGGTCGAGCGTCAGCTTGAGCACCCCTACCTCATCGGCACCATAGGACAGCCCGGTGGAAACAAATTGGACAATATCCCCTTTTTTTATACTGCCGTTCAGAATTCGGTAATAAACGATGATCCCGCGGAAGGAATTGAAGACACTATCGAAGATCAGCGCCTGCAGCGGCGCATTCGGATCGCCTTCGGGCGGAGGGATCCGCTCGACGATCGCATCCAGGATTTCGGCTACACCCAGCCCCGTTCGTGCGCTGGCCAGCAGGATATCCTCCGGCTTGCAGCCGATGAGCTCGATGATCTGGTCCCTTACCTCTTCGATCATGGCGCCATCCATATCGATCTTATTGATGACCGGAATGATCTCAAGGTCGTTCTCGATCGCCAGGTACAAGTTGGAGATCGTCTGTGCCTGAATCCCCTGTGTAGCGTCTACCAGCAATAAAGCACCTTCACAGGCTGCAAGCGCCCGACTCACCTCATAGCTGAAATCGACATGCCCGGGGGTGTCGATGAGATTCAGCGTAACCGGTTGATTTTTATAGGAATAATTGATCTGGATCGCATGACTCTTGATGGTAATGCCCTTTTCCCGCTCCAGGTCCATATCATCCAACACCTGGGCCTGCATATCCCGCGCAGAAATCGTGTTGGTCATCTCCAATAGCCTGTCCGCCAATGTACTTTTGCCGTGGTCAATATGAGCGATAATACAAAAATTCCGGATATTTTTCATTCCCGGCAAAAGTACGCAAAATACCTTAAATTCAGCCCATGAGAGATGGTCGGAAACCATTGAAGTCCAGGGCGAAAAAAAGCCTCATCGGTTTGATGGCAGCTTTCTTCCTGATCCAGGTCACCATCGACCTTGCTCACTCGGTCACTGCCTATCCCTTCGAGCACTACGGGATGTTCTCGGAATCTTTCCCAGCCCCCGATAGCCTGTCTACCTTCGAAATAATCGCCGATGGCCGACGGCTGGAAGCAGCTGACTTTGGCATCTATCGCTGGGATATGATCCAGCAGCCCCTTGCCGCTTTCGACCGGCAATCCCAGACCGCCGACTTTGCGCCCGATCGCTCCCGGATCAGGACCTCCTTTCCCGGCATCTATTCCCGGCTTTCCCTCAACCTCGAAAATCTGCCGACCGTTGCGGCGGCCTTTCCGGACTGGTACCTCGGCTACCTCAGCCGCCTTCTTCGCCGGCCCATTCATTCCCTACGGGTTAACCGCTGCCGGTACCTGTTCAAACAGAACCAACCCATCCTCCTCCAAAAAATCGCTTGGATCAACCGCTAACCATATCTCAGCAGCATTTTTCCCGGGACAGACGCCTGATCCTGACCGCATATTTCCTGTTTTATTATGCCTTTTTGCTGGGTTTTTGGCTCGAAAACCGCCTTTTATCCCAATATCACCCCATTTTTTTCAATTATAACGGGGATCTGACCGAGCTGGCATTGATG
>DATMLR010000236.1:0-9552 GCA_035570015.1 Puia sp. | reverse complement strand
CTCAGTGAAAATTACTTTTATTCCCTCTACAAATACCAGGACAAGGTTTTCGGGAATGAAAATGTCTCCTGTACAGATCCTTCTTTTTTTTCGGTCTTTGATTTCCCTTTGATCAAGGGCGACCCCGCCCATCCCTTTCCCGACGATCAATCCGTCGTCATTACGCAAAAGACCGCCAAAAAATACTTTGGTGACCAGGATCCCCTGGGCAAGGTTATCATCGCCGATGACAAGGTGAATTTCACGGTGTCAGGAGTGATCCGGGATTTTCCGGAAAATTCGAGCATGCAATTCGACATGCTGATGCCGATGACCCTCATGGGGAAAAAATTGTGGGAAGGCGACAGCATCGATATCAAAACCGATTTCGTCCAATTCAATTTTACCACTTTCCTGCTGCTGAAGCCCGGCACTTCTTTAAAAAGCCTTTCCGCCAGCTTGTATAATATCCATATCCACCACAAACCGGACGACACCGATGTTGAATACCTGTTACTGCCCCTGGCCAAAATGCATCTTTACCAGGCAGACTTAACCGATGCCGGAATTGGGACCGTCAGGGTTTTTATGATCATCGCGCTGCTGATCCTGGTGATCGCCTGTATCAATTACGTTAACCTTTCCACCGCCCGCGCCTTACTGCGGTCCAAAGAAATCAGCATGCGCAAGATCGTCGGCGCTGCCAAAACACAGCTTTTCCTGCAATTCATCGTAGAAACAGGATTGCTGTTTATCCTGGCGGCTATCCTGGCCCTGGCCCTCATCTCGGCATCCATCCCGCTCTTCAACCAGCTTTCCGGCAAACAACTTGTCTTTGACCTGACGAATCCGCATATCTGGCAGATTATAGGGTTCACCATACTGGGAACCCTGATCGCATCCAGTATTTACCCGGCGTTTCTGCTCTCGTCGTTTGAACCGCTGAAAGCTTTGAAAAGCAAGGCCACGACCAGCGTCGCGGATGCCCTGTTCCGTAAAATACTGGTGGTGATTCAATTTTCCACCAGCATGATACTCATCGTCGGTACGCTGGTGATCAGCCGCCAGATGACCTATATCCGGTCAAAAGAACTCGGCTACAACAAGGACCACGTACTCTCTTTCTGGATGCGGGAGATGACCAAAGGATACGACGCCGCCCGCGCCGAACTACTTAAACAGCCGGGCGTCCTCGGGGTAACAAGGGCCAATGGGAATTTAGTACAAATGGGTGGCGTCACCGGCAGCACCGACTGGGACGGCAAGGGCGCCAACCAGACCTTTATCGTCCACCCCATGGGTATCGACAAAGATTTCCTGCCTTTTTTCAAAATGGATCTGGCGGCAGGCGATGGCTTCCATGGCACGAAGGCCGATTCCATGCATTTCATTCTCAATGAGGCAGCGGTGAAGGAGCTCGGGATGAAAGATCCCGTCGGCAAACGTTTTAAAATGTGGGCGATCAACGGTACCATTGCCGGCGTGGTCAAAGACTTTCATTTTGCTTCCATGAAGGAAAAGATCGGGCCTGCCGTATTTTACAGCCTGCCCAGCCATCTCAACAGGATGTATATAAGGACCGACGGCAGGGACCCCGCGAAGGTCATTGCCGCTGCCCAGGCCCTGTTTTCGCAATACAACAACGACTTTCCCTTCGGCTATACTTTCCTGGACGACAGCTTCAACCGGCTGTACCAGTCCGAACAGCAGGAAAGCACGCTTTTTGTCTATTTTACCGCCATTGCGATCATGATTTCCTGTCTGGGTCTTTTGGGTCTCGCGGCCTTTAGCGCCAATACCCGTTTTCGCGAAATCGGTGTGCGGAAGGTTCTGGGCGCGAGCGTGACCGGCATCATGACCATGTTGGCCAAAGACTTTATCAAGCTCGTCCTGCTCGCGATCGTCATCGCCATCCCGGTCGCCTGGTATGCGATGGATAAATGGTTACAGGGTTTTGCATACCGGACGCAAATCGGGTACAGCGTATTTGTGTTCTCCGGCCTGATCGCACTGTCGATCTCGCTGGCCACTATCAGCTGGCAGGCGATTAAGGCGGCGTTGATGAATCCGGTGAAAAGTTTGAGGGCGGAGTGAAAGATTAGTTATTTGTAACCGGCGCGGCTGGATTTGATTGTTTTACTTGATTTTACAGTTCGCAAAATGCGAACTTTTTTTGCCGTACCGGAATTGATTGAGGGCAACATTTGGCCTCCTCGTTCCAGATATAGTTGGCGAGATCCCACAGGGTGATAATAAGGATAGAGACGCCTATCAGAATGGCGGCGAAGGTCTTGACAATAGCTTTTTCCATGCGAACAAGTTGAGCGAAATTGAATAAGTTTACGCCCTTATAACAATCGAGATGGGAAAAATTGGACCTTCAATATTTTAGAGTTATGGAATTTATCGAATTAACAATAGACGACAGCGCGGTGATCGTTCCGCTTGCCCACAAATTGCGCCCCGCCGCAGACCCCGCCCAGCTGAAGGAATATCTCGCGGAGATGTTCGGGTTTCCGACGTTTTATTGCTTTGGCCTCCGGCAGGAAGGAAAACTTATCGCCGTATCATTCGGCTGGATAACTGTCCGCTTTTACTCCGGCAAACAGCTTGAGGTCGATAATGTCATCGTTGACCCGGATCTGCGGTCGCAGGGTGTGGGGAAACGTTTTTTTAGCTTTATCGAGCAATGGGCGGTTCAGCAGGGTTCCATTTCCAGAAAGTTCCATCGTAATGGAAGAAATGCGAAAAAAATCTGTTAAAAACTAGCAGACAAATCGGATTTATGCCGATTTATTGCTGAAATATTGACAAGTATTCGCTAATTTTGGAGACGATAATCGGATAAATTCCGATTATTACATCTAATTCTGGCAATATGACCTTCAAAGAGGCAGTACTCGAATATGCAGAAGAACCGCTTCCAAGGCAAATCATGATGGATTTGCTAAAGGAGTACAAGCGTCCAAATGATAAAATAAACGAGCTGGTAAAAAAGGGTGAATTGACTACAGTGAAGAAGGGGCTTTATGTGGCAGGACCCCGGATTACCGTTACCAAACCTGAACCTTTTCTAATCGCCAATCACCTTTGGGGTCCAAGTTATCTGTCATTGGACACGGCGCTCTCTTATTGGGGACTAATACCGGAAAGAGTCTATGAAATCAGTTCAATGACCACCAAAACATCGAAAAGCTACAAAACTCCCCTCGGCCGGTTTCGGTACTTCCATGCACCTTTACCCTACTATTCATTCGGGATTAAGAGCGTTGAACTTACTCCCAGGCAAGTAGCTTTGATTGCTTCACCCGAAAAGGCGCTGTGTGATAAAATTATCACTACATCAGGTATTTTGCTACGCAGTTCCAGGCAAGTGCGCGAATATATAATCGAGGATTTGAGAATTGATGAGGAAATGTTACGCAAACTTGACGTTGGGGCCATCAGCACCTGGATTAAGGATGCGCCTAAGAAAAGAAGTTTGTCCACGCTTGTCAACACAATCACCGGTTTATGATCAAAGAATTGCTCCAGGAATATAAGCCCAAAAATAAGACCGAAGCAGAGTCTGCACTGCGGGAAATCATGCAGGAAATTGCCCTGGCTGGTTTACAAAGGGCGGGATTTTTTGAAATAGCGGCCTTTTATGGCGGTTCAGCTATAAGAATATTTTACGGCTTAAACAGATACTCTGAAGATTTGGATTTTTCGCTACTTGAAATCAATCCAACATTTTCTTTAGAGCCATATTTTGACGGTATTATTGGAGAATTTGAAGCCGTTGGAATGAAAGTCTCCATCAAAGAAAAGAAAAAGAACAATCAAAACAATATAGATTCTGCGTTTCTGAAATCCGAGACAGTGTGGAAAGAACTTATCCTGGATGGAATTATTCCGCAAGCAGGGGTTCAGGCTTTTCCCGGTATCAAGATTAAATTGGAAGTGGATCGTGAGCCACCGCTCGGATTTGAGACGGAAGAAAAACTTTTGCTGCGCCCATTTTCTTTCTATGTAAAATGTTTCACCTTATCCAGCCTATTCGCCGGGAAAGTCCATGCGTTGCTTTTTCGTAAATGGGGAACCAGAGTAAAAGGCAGGGACTGGTATGACCTCGAATGGTATATCAAAAATGGCATACCTCTCGATTTACATCACTTTTTACTTCGCGCGCAGGATACCGGTGATTGGAAGGGGGATACTATTACTAAGGATCAGCTAATTCAATTGCTAAACGCAAAAATTGATTCGGTTTCTTTTGATGGCATTCGGGAAGATATCAAAAGGTTTATACCTGATGAATCGGTGCTTGACATTTGGAGTCGTCAATATTTTAGAGATTTAGTGAAGAAATTGAAGTTCAAATAATGCAAACTGACGGTCAACAGCAAAGTCGAAATGATGTCTATTGATAAGTAAATGTTATTTGAGCCGTTGTATTATTGCCTACAAGGCTTGAAAACAAATTGACAGCCGTTCCACCCGTCACTTTTCCATCCGGACCTGTCGTCCAGGTAAAAGTCGTGATGGGATTGCCGCTGAGATCGTTCCAGGACGCAGGCAGGTTTTGGGAGATGAAATCTACCGGGAGCGAATAATTAGGCAGCACCCCGTACCCGATAAGGCCTGCAAAGAAAAACACGCCGTAAGTATTTCCGATCGAAGGATAGTAAAGGGGATTAGGTGAAGTCCCATATGTAATTGACATTTCAGAGTTAACGGCTACATTTCCATTGCCAATATTTAAGATGCCCGCAGGGAAAGAGCCGCCGGTGGTCGAACTATCGGTGAAGCTAACAACCTCCCCTGCGTAAGAATAGTAATGGTAGTCGGATTGACCCGAAACAGGCAAAGTGGAATCCTCAATCAGCCGGTTTTTATTGTCGTACACGAAGTTTTGTGTAACCCCGCCACCATTAAACATTGTAGCGCCTTCATAGGCCGTAGCCTCGAAGGAGGAGGAAGCAGGCAGCGTTTGAGAAGTCGTGTATTGAAAGGAATACACCTGGTTTCTCCCTGGATCTGGGAACTCGTAGTATCGATCGACTGAACAGAGTATTGGGTAAGCTGGGGGCCGTTGAACGTAAAAGTTTGTACGTCACGGATATGCTCGCTTGGGAAATAGACGGTCATACTTGCCAGGCTGGGAGGAAGGCTGCTGCTTCCAGGTGAACTTTTCTTGCATGAAAAGAATATGCCAGCGGCAACGAGGAAAACAAAGGTATATTTCATAATACTCAAAGATAGTAATTATTGAAAATGTTTATCTTGGATACATGATAAAAATAATCATTCTTCAGCTTGCCCTTTCCCTCTGCACTGCCAGTTTGTTTGGGCAGAAGTTCACAGCCGTTGAGGTATCTACCAGCACCCCACTCCGGGAGGCCTCGCGGATCTGCAAAAATGTAGGCGAGCTGGGATGGTTTTATAGCCTCGATTATGATGAGCATTCCGATAGCTTTTCCATCCTGCTGCATCCGCTGACGCCTACCATCAAAATTGAGATCGTCGCTTCTGCCGCCAATGGCAAAACGAATTTGGCGCTTACCTTATGTGAAGCGCAAGAGGGGATGTTGCATTCGGGTGCGGGGGGCTATATGACAAGGCTCAAAAGCTATGCAGACGCTATATCCAGAAGATTGGAAAATGCAGCCATCGGTGAATACCGGGTGGGCCACGGATTGGCCATCCAGCGGACTCCGGATCAGTCTCCTTCTTTGGTTAACCACTGGGGGGACTACCCAATCAGCAAGACCGAAACCTATCCTTCCGGGGTCTACGAGTTTTATCAACTGTTCAAAGAGAATAAGACCGAGCCGTTTGGCCTTAATTTAACGATGACGGCGGATAGCTTATATGCGCTCAGTTTCACGGACAGCCTGCCGGACGATAAACTTCGGGCGCGGCATTGGTTAGTAATGAGTCGTGGACGCGGCGTTCTCAGTTATAAAGGGAATTTATACTACATGATCGAATACCCCTCTTGCGTGCCGCTTGTGAAGAGGAACGATACGTTTTGTTTCCACATCCCCCATTCCCTTCCCAGTTTGTATTATCTGGACCAGGCAAGAGAACAGGAAAGTCTTTCAGCCATGCCAGGAGGTTACTTTAGTTCCGTGGCAGACCTCTCATTCGAAGTCCTGGTATCCGCGGCACATACCGGCAGGGAAAAAGCGCTCTTAAAAAAAGGGCTTGCAGACCCGGCCCACCGCGATTGCTTTTTGGACCTGGATACGGGTGTGATTAAGAACTTGTAGATGGACATTCAGATTCTACAATTCGGTTACCAGCTTGTCCACGAACTTCCGGCTCATCGCCGTAACGTTGTCATCGTGTTGGTCCAGGTAACCCCAGGTCATCTTCTTTAGCGAATGCCACATCTTGAGCCCGACCGCGGTTTCCGGGTCCGCGATGCTGATACTGCCTGTCTTCACCTCCGCGTTGCTGCCATCCAGCAGCCGGTACGACACCACCAGGTCGGTAATGCGAGGCTGGATAGAGAGCCACTCCACGCTGTATAGCGGAAAGATCATATAGCCTCTGTCATCCACCAGAAAGACCGTTGGCATTTGCTCAATCGTCAGCTCCAGGTGGCCACCATTCAATTTCCCTTTCAGTTTGCCGCCATAAGTTGAGATGGCTGCGGTAAACCGATTGACCGCGATCTGGGGATTCAGCGAGCAAATGTTCTGGTAATCGATATGCCAGTAGACGACCGCGGGGATGACATGACTCCATTTCTTTTCTGTCGTTGATGGCTGAGGGCCCATGTCCGGCAGTTTCGACGTTATGACGATCTGGGTATTTTTTTGCCTGGCGGGCTCGAGGGCGTCCGGTGGGTAATGGTGGGCCACCCACCTATTGACCATATGCGGGTTGAGACAGCTGGTAAGGGTGGAGGTGAGTAGGATGGCGGCGAGGTGATTTCGGTGGGGAGCTAGCATAGAATTGGTATTTTGGGTTAAATTCGACCGAAAGGTAAAAGATATTTTGGATGGCTGAATCATTTGATGTTATCGTCATCGGCCTGGGCGCGCATGGCAGCTCGGCGCTTTATCATCTTGCGGGGACGGCGAAGCGGGTTGTCGGCATTGATCGGTTCACGCCGCCGCATGTTCATGGATCTTCGCATGGGCAAAGCCGGATTATAAGGGAGGCTTATCATGAGAATCCGGTCTATGTTCCTTTTATAAGGGAGGCTTATTCGTTGTGGGAGGAGTTGCAGCGGGAGGCGGGGAGGACGTTGATGGTGAGGACAGGGGGGCTTTTGCTGGGCCGCGCGGACACGACAGTCGTCGTGGGCGCGCGGTTAAGTGCCGAAACGCATGGGATTGCATTTGAGTGGCTGGAGGCGGCCGACATCCGACGGCGGTTCCCGGCCTTTCGGCCGAATGACGATACGGTTGGCGTTCTGGAGAAACGGGCCGGTATCCTCTTCCCGGAGGAGTGTATTAAGGCGCACCTGGCGGGAGCGGCGGCTCGGGGGGCGGAAATCCGATGCGAGGAGATCGTTCAGAAGATCGAGGCTTGCGGGGATGGGGTGGAGGTGAAGACTTCCAAAGGGAGGTATCTGGCGGGGAGGGTTATTGTCAGTGCGGGGGCGTGGGTGGGTGAGTTGTTGCCGGAGTTGGGGCTGCCACTGACGTTGGAAAGACAGGTGGTCTGTTGGTTCGAGGGCGGGGGAGCGGTTTTGCGGCCGGATCGGATGCCGGTTTATATCTGGGAGTATGAGGAGGGGAGGAAATTTTATGGCTTTCCGGACATGGGGCAGGGTATTAAGATCGGGTTTCATCACGGCGGCAAGCACATCAGCCCGGATGAGCTGCGGCAGGATGCGGGTGTCGGCGAGATCGGGGAAATACAGGAGATCGCGCGGTCGTGGCTGGCGATCGAGCCGGTTTTTGAGGCGGCATCGGTTTGTATGTACACCAATACGCCGGACGAGAATTTTATTATCGACGAATATCCGGGGGCACCGCAGATCCTGATCCTGAGCCCATGCTCGGGGCATGGGTTTAAGTTCAGCAGCGTTGTTGGGAAGATCGCGTCCGATTGGGCGATGGGGAGGCCCGTCGGGTTTGACTTGAGGCCCTTTGCGCTGGGGAGATGGTAGGCTGGGGAGATGGTAGACCCGGAGATGGCGGTTTAACGTGATCCCATTACCTTCCGGATCGTCGTTGGAAGGTCCTCATGCATCCTGGCCTTGTAGACGTAAGCCGAAGCGCCCGCTTTAAAGGCATGTTTAATATATGTTTCCTCTAAATGACTGCTCAATATGATTACGGGGAGGTTGGGAGCGTGTTTCCTGATCTCTTCAAGGGCTTCCAGACCTGTCATGTTTGGCATCGAAATGTCAGAGATAACGAGGTCCCATTGATCAGCGAGCACTCTTGTCACCAGCTCCTGCCCGTCCTTTACATCTTCTATAAGCCCGGAAGGATATTCTGACGCAAGGCTCTTCCTGATTAACAGTTTCATTGCGGAGTGATCATCCGCGATTAGAATTTTCATGGGTATTGGATTGATTCGATACAATATGGCCAAAGGGGTGCCGAAACGTATACAGTTGATGATCAATGGAGTAAGAGGAGGCATGCGCGTCGTAGTTTCTCAACGCGGGAATTCGGCGCGTCTTTGGGAGTGTTGGTTTTTTTGGCGTAAATTCAATGTCGGAACTTCGCTTATGAAACGGCCTGTTATCCTGATATTTGCGTTTTGGGTCATCCTGCAGGGGGGGTGCTCCAGAACAGCGATACAAAATCGCCCACTGGTCATCCCTTACACGGCTGCCGACTCAGGGACGGTCATCAACGCTCAGAAAGCCATTACTTCCTTCATCATCAAGGCCGCTGATAATCCCGGTAAGGTGTCGGCGGATGTTACCGGCAGCACCACGTTTGACTCGGTTAATCTCGTTTTTCCACGCGGCACGGACCTCTCCAATCTTATTCCAACCATCACGATCATCGGTAAGTCCATTAGCCCGACCAGCCTAACCCCCGAAAATTTCGACAGCGTCGTGGTCTATGTCGTTACGGCGACTGATGGCAGCCAATTCTCCTGGAAGGTCGCGTCTTCTTTCCGGTAGTGCATACGATGATGCGGGTTGGGGGATGATGCGGGGTTAAGGGATGATGCGGGTTAGGGGTGATCCAGATCAATAATAGCTTACGCCGACGTCAGCCGGCAAATTTTGCTGATACATTTCCAGATTTTGTCTTAGCGTGCTTGTGTCTTCCGTGCGGATGGCGTAGAACGATACGCTGTCATCGCCGAGGATGACGTTGTGCTGGTTATGCCAGGAGGCAACTTTTGTCCAGCGGCGTAACAATGCCGGATCGAACCAGGTTTCATAGATGATGGCGAGGCGGGTCTGATGCTGTTGGATCAGGGAGTCGGCGAAGCCGGGGGTCCAGTAGTGGTTTTTTTTGGCCCGGGCGACTTCGAGGCTGGCGAGGCCCCAAAGATCCAGCTTATCACCTTTGGAGTAGTAGGAGATCGCACCGATGTCATTGAAGGCAACCGGCGTGCTGTCATAATAGGTGTGTACAAACTGGGACATCTGGTACTGCTGCT
>DATMLR010000235.1:0-4316 GCA_035570015.1 Puia sp. | reverse complement strand
GGAGTATAAGAACAGCAATGTGCTGATCATTTCCGCGAAAAATGCGTTGGATGATAAGATCATCGGATTGGAGCAAGGAGCCGACGACTATATTACCAAACCGTTCCATCTGGCGGAGCTGCATGCGCGGATCAGGGCGGTTTACCGACGGAAGAACCTGGATGGCGCAAGTGTGGTGTCGTTCAATGAGATCAGTCTGAATACGGATACGTTTGAGGCGCGGGTGGGCGATGCCCTGCTGGATACGACGCCCAAGGAGTTCGATCTGCTGCTTTACTTTCTCGTCAATAAGAACCGGGTCTTGTCGCGGCAGGCGATCGCGGCGCATCTCTGGGGAGACTACACGGATAATTTGGCTAATTTTGATTTTGTCTATCAGCACGTCAAAAACCTGAGGCGGAAGATCAGCCAGGCGGGTGGGATGGATTATATCAGTACGGTCTATGGGTTGGGGTATAAATTTAACTCACATAAGGTGGAATAGGATAGGGGATGAGGCTAACGACAAAATTCACGTTGTGGTATTTCGGTATTATGCTGGTCGTGCTGCTGATCGGCGGGGCCATCGTATATTTCGAGATCCAGCGGAAGCTCACGCGGGTGGAGGTGGCGCGGCATGAGCGGCTGAATGATATTATCGCGGAGCAGATCCGGCGGGGTGGGGATTTTACGGCTGATCCGACGCGAAAGCGGGCGACCGTCACCCTAATCCCGGCCGACTCGGTGCCGATGGGAATCCGGTCATTCTATACGCGTGGTTCGGAGTGGAACCCGGAGTTTCAGACCATCGAGTACCGGCTGCTGGTCACTTCCTTTTATTCGATCAATGGAAGCCATTACCGGGTGACGACCTACTCTTTTATCCCTTCTTTCTATCAGGTGCTTCCCGGAGTGGTGAATTCGTTTCAGTGGATCCTGCTGGTGCTGCTTGTGCTGGTGGTGATCTCGGCGGGGCTGATCTCCAAGTATATCCTGGCGCCATTCAAGCGGACGATGCGAGTGATCCAGTCCTTCGACCTGAAACAAAAGGGGGCGATCCGGTTGCCGGCGACCCGCACGTCGGAGTTCGGGGAGTTGAATACTTTTCTGAAGAAGATGACGGAGAAGGCGCAGGAAGATTATCAGTCGTTGAAAGAGTTTACAGAGAATGCCTCGCATGAGCTGCAGACGCCAACGGCGATCATCCGCGGCAAACTGGACCTGCTCATGGAGTCGGATATCCGGGATGATCAGGCGATCCTGATCGCGGAGATGCAGAATGCGCTGGAGCGGCTGTCGCGGATCCACAGTTCGTTGACGCTGCTGACGAAGCTGGAGAACGAGGAGTACGATGTTTCGGAAGCAGTTGATATGAGTTCGTTGGTGAGGGCCGTTTTGAGTTCGTTTGAAGAACTGATCGAGATGAAGTCGCTGCGATTGGTGGCAGAGATCGGGGAGAATGTGTATGTCGCGTTGCATCCTGCATTAGCCGATCTTTTGTTGATGAATTTAGTGGGGAATGCGATACGACATAATTCCGGCGAGGGGTGGATCGTAGTACGGTTGACGCGGGAAGGGTTGGTGGTCAGTAATAGCGGGCAGGAACCGCGGGTGCCGGTGGCAGAATTGTTTGAACGGTTCAAAAAAGGGAATCCCGGCGGGGATTCGATCGGTATCGGGCTGGCGATCGTGCGCCAAATCTGTGATTTAAGCGGGTTTACGGTGGAGTATCTTTTTAGGGACGGGGTTCATATGATAGCAGTAGGATTTGCCGACCAGGCGCCTGCTTCAAGATTACTTCAAAATCCCGCGCTCTCTTTACATCATGTCAAAACAGTTTCTTAGGGTTTTGTCCTGGGCGCTGTTGCTTGGTTGGCCAACCGGCCAGGCGATGGCGCAGGCGCTTACGCTCCGGCAGGCTGTTCAAACTGCCCTCAATAATTATGGTACGATCCGGGCGAAGACGGATTATGTCAAGGCAGCCCGGGCGAATATCAAGGAAGTCAAGAATGAGTATCTGCCCGATCTGAATCTGGCTGCCGAGCAGGTATACGGCACGGCCAATGCCAGCTATGGGCCGGCGATCGGCTATAAGGCGCCTGCGGTGTCTTCTTCCGGGCCTACACTCCCGTCACAAAACTGGAATGCGGCGTTCGGGTCTTTGTATTGGACGAATATCAACTGGGATTTCTTTCAGTTTGGTCGCTACAAGCAGAAGGCGCAGGTAGCTCAGAAGGGGCTCGATCTGAACCAAAGCGATCTTGATCAGGAAAAGTTCGAGCAGAGTGTGCGGGTGGGTGGGGCTTTTCTCAACCTGATCGCGGCGCAGAAACTGATCCTTTCGCAGCAGGCCAACCTGGACCGGGCGGTTTCCTTTCAGACGGTAGTGACCGCGCGGGCGAAGTCGGGATTGAACCCTGGAGTTGATTCTTCGCTGGCCAACGCTGAGGTCTCCAGTGCGCGGATTGCGTTGACGAATGCGATCGAGGCCGAGCAGGAGTATGCCAACGAGCTGGCGCAGCTGATGCAGGTGCGGCCACCGGATTCCAATAATTATTCGTTGGATTCCGCCTTCGTCTCCCGGCTGCCGAACGCGCTGAATGCGTCCCCGGCCCAGCAGCTGGCCAATCACCCTTTGTTGCAGTTCTTTCAGCAGCGGGTACTATTGAGCGATCAGCAGGCTAAATATCTGCGAACATTGAATTATCCCACGTTCTCCCTGTTTGGGGTCGTCCAGGACAAGGGGACAGGATTCGACTATAATTATGGCGCGCAATATCCCAACGCGTATACCCCAAACTATTTCAAAGGGGTCGGTTTTCAGACGGCCAATTACCTGATCGGAGTTGGGGTGACCTGGGATATCACGACGCCGCTGCGGGTCCGTCAGCAAGTGGCGGCACAGCAATTCACGACGGAGGGGCTTCGGGAGGAATATGGGCTGATCAGCCAGGAACTGCAGGCCCAGGTCATCTTGGCGGATACCAAAATCCGGAATGCGCTCGCGAACTACCGGGAGGCGCCGATCCAGGTGAAGGCGGCAGCGGATGCGTATTTGCAGAAGGAGACGCTGTACAAGAACGGGCTGGCGACGATCGTGGATGTGACGACAGCGGCGGCGATCCTCAACCAGGCGGAGACGGAGCGGGATGTGATCGATACGAATGTCTGGCAGGCACTTTTGTACAAGGCGGCGAGCACGGGGGATTTCGCGCTATTTTTTAATGAATTTTGAATTGTTTGAATCATGGGATTAATCAGACTTGCGCTTAGAAAACCTATTACCATCCTGGTGTTGGTGGCGGGTTTGCTTTTCTTTGGGATTGGCGCCGTCCAGAGTATCAAGATCGATATCTTTCCAAAACTCGATCTGCCGGTCATTTATATTTCGCACCCTTATGGCGGATTCACGCCCGACCAGATGGAAACCTATTTTGGAAAGCAGTATGTGAGCCTGCTGCTGTATGTTGGCGGCGTCAAGAGTATCGAGAGCCGGAATATCCAGTCGCTTACCCTCCTGAAGCTGACCTTCTACCCGGGGACGGATATGGCGCAGGCGGCGTCGGAGGTAACGGGGTATATAACGCGGGCGCAGGCCAATTTTCCGCCGGGGTCGCAGCCGCCGTTCATTTTACGGTTTGATGCTTCCACCCTGCCGGTGGGACAGCTGGTCTTGAGCAGTCCGATCCGAAGCAACAATGAGCTGCAGGACCTGGCGAATATCTATGTCCGGGCGCAGTTTACCAGCGTACCGGGCCTTGTATCGCCTGCGCCGTTCGGAGGCAATTCCCGGACCGTGGTGATCAATGTGAACCCGGAGCTGATGCGGGCGCACAACCTCACGCCCGATCAGATTGTCGCAGCGCTGCGGGTGAATAACCAGGCGACCCCGTCGGGGAATGTGCGGATCGGCAATCTCAACTATCTCACGCCTACCAACACGACCATAGTAACTGTCAAAGATTTTGAGGATATTCCGATCTATGCCAATGGCGTTCAAAATATTTATCTGAAGGATGTAGCGACGGTGGAGGACGGCGGGGATATCACGCAGGGATATGCGCTGGTCAACGGAAAACGATCTGTCTACCTGCCGATCACTAAAGCAGCGGAGGCTTCGACCTGGGAGGTTGTGCAGAATCTGAAAAAGGCCATCCCCCGCTTCCAGGCCCAATTGCCGGAGGATGTCAAGCTATCCTACGTGTTCGACCAATCGACGTATGTGATCAATGCGGTGAAGAACCTGTTGAGTGAGGGTGCTATCGGGGCGATCCTGACGGGATTGATGGTGCTGTTATTCCTTGGAGACCTCCGGGGAGCGGCCATCGTGATCCTGA